>JBJKRD010000189.1:0-14518 GCA_046704925.1 Opitutaceae bacterium
CAGTTCCGCGAAGTCAAAGGGTTTGACCAGATAATCGTCGGCGCCAAGTTCCAGCCCTTTGACCTTGTCGAAAACCGTGTCGCGCGCCGTGAGAAACAGCACCGGCGTCTGGCGGCCGGCCCCGCGCAACGCGGCCAGGATCGACCAGCCGTCGCGCTCCGGCAGCATCACGTCGAGAATGATGAGGTCGTTCGCGGTCCCCAAGGCGGCCTGCAGGCCGTCGTCGCCGCTCCCGCAGACCTCGACGGTGAAGCCGTTTTCGGTCAGGCCCTGGCGCAGATAGGCCGCGGTTTTGGCTTCATCTTCGACGATCAGGACGCGCACGGCGGGCAATGTACGCGAGGAGGCCCGGCAAGGAAAGGCGGTTCGGCGCCCACCCGTTTCGGCGTCCCTACCGTTGCAGCGCGTGCCCACCGTCCGCACCGCCGGCGGGCAATTCCAGGACGTTGAAGGGGCCGATTCGCGACGGGGGCGGATACCGGAATCCCGCCCGGTACCCCCCATTTCGGAGGTCACCGTTCCGCGAGCGCGTCCTTGTGGGCCACCGCGAGGTGCATCCGGATCATCACGTAATAGACGACCGGCGTGGCGATCAGCGACAAGACGACGGAAATGAACAGCGCCCCGATCACCGCGATGCCCAATGGCTGCAGCATTTGCGCGCCGGTGCCGACGCCGTAGGCCAGCGGCAGCATGCCCTGCGCCGCCGCCAGGGTGGTCATGAGCACCGGGCGCAGCCGGCGCAGGCCGGCCTGCACGAGGGATTCGACCAGGTCGCCGTGCTGGGCGCGCAATTGCTGGTAATAGTCGAGCACGAGAATGCCGTTCTTGGCCACGATGCCCACGCCGATGATCGCGCCGAGGAAGGAGATGATGTTGAGCGTGACGCCGGTGGCCCAGAGGGCGCCCACCGTGCCGAACAGCGCCAGGACGGCGCCGAACACAATCGAGATGGGCTCGTAGAACGACCGGAATTCGATCACCAGGACGGTGAAGACCAGCAGAATGGCCGCGAGCAACACCGCCAGGAGGTTGCGGAAGGATTCCTGTTGTTGCTGATAAAGTCCCCCGTACTCCACCGAGCCGGGCGGCAGCCACGAGTCGTGGCTGAGCTTGGCCTGGACCTCGCGCATCGCCGTGCCGAGGTCCACGCCCTCCAGCCGGGCCACCACCATGACCTCCTGGCGCAGATCCTTTCGGTTCAATTCCGATTCGCTCGGGGCCACCTGGACGTCGGCCACCTGGTCCAGCCGCACGACAGCGCTCCCGGGGGTGCGGATGGGCAGGTTGCGCAACTTGGCAATCGTATCCACGCTCCGGGGCTCCGCCAGCACGCGGATATTCACGATGCGGTCCCCTTGGAGCACATAGGATGAAACCTGTCCGAGCAGGGCCGTGTTCACCGCGTTGGCGATGTCCTGCACCGTCAGGTCGTACCGTTGCGCTTCGGCGGGCCGCACGCGCAGGTTGACGGACGGTCCCGTCAGCGTCAGGCCGTCGAAGGTGTCCACGATGCCGGGGATCTGGCTGATTTGCTCCTCCACGCGCGGCGCGGTGCGTTCGAGCCAGTTCAAATCCGGGGAGTACAGGTAGATTTGAATCGGATCGGGGGCCATTTGCAGGTCGCCGATCAGGTCGCTCAGGTACCCGTGGAAGTCCCACCGGATCATGGGAAACCGCCGGTTGAAGTCATGACGCATGGCCGCGAGGACCTGCTCCGTGGTATGCTTCCGGTTGGGCTTGAGCTTGATCAGGTAGTCGCCGATGTAAGGCTCGGAGATGAACGGTCCCAACTGCGTCCCCAGCCGGCGGGAGTAGCTCTGGACATCGGGGTTGGCCTTGATGCTCTGCTCGGCCTCGTCCAGCACGCGCGCGGTCTCCGCCAGGCTGGTGCCCGGCTGGGCCACGTAATCCATCACGAAACCGCCCTCGTCGAAATTCGGGAGGAAGCCGGTTTCCAACTGCCGGTAAAGGTACACGCTGGCGGCAAAGATCAACGCGCACACCGCCAGCGTCAGCCACGCGTGCCGCAGCGCCCAGCGGACCGCGGCCTCGTACACCCGCAGCACCGGTCGGAGGACAAACCCCGCCTCGCCCGCCCCCGAGGCCGACGGACCCGCGCCGCGAATGAACCACGCCGCCAGGGACGGGGTCAGCGTGACGGCGAGCAGCAGCGAGGTGAGCAGGGCGCCCACCATGGTTATCCCCAACGCCCGGAAGAACACCCCCGCCATGCCGCTCAGAAACGCGAGCGGCAGAAACACGACCACGGGCGTGAGGGTGGAGCCGACGAGCGCCACGGAAATCTCGCCCATCGCCTCATGAATGCAGGTCAGCCGCGGTCCGCCCGCCGCCAGCCGGTGACACATCGCCTCCACCACCACAATGGCGTTGTCGATGATCAACCCGATGGACGCCGCAATGCCGCCGAGCGTCATCATGTCGAAGCTCATGCGCAGGAGCTTCATGATGATGACCGTGATGATCACGGAGATCGGAATCGTGACGATCGCGGTCCACACGCTGCCCCAGTTCTTCAGGAAGAAATAGAGGATGAAGATCGACAGGATCAGGCCGAAGATGATCGCATCCCAGACGCTGCCCACGGAATCGCGCACGAACTGGGACTGGTCGTAGAAGAACGCCAGGTGCATGTCGGGCGGCAGCTCGCGGTGCAACTGCGCCAGGTCCTGTCTCAGCGTGGCGGCGATCTGGAGAATGCTGGCGTCCGGCTGGCTTTCGATGTTGAACAGCACGGCCCGACGGCCCTGCGCCGTGATGTCGGTGTAGGCCGGCGCCGGCCCGCGCTCGACCTTCGCGATATCCCGGATGCGGATCGGCTGGCCACCGCGCGTCGCCACCACGACGTCCGCGATGTCCGCCGGCGAATGCACGCGCCCGTCGACGGTGGTCAGGTAGAGGTGATAGTTCTCCGCCATCATCCCGGCGGCCGCGATGAGGTTGTTGTTCGTCAGCGCCGTGTTCACGTCCTGCATGCCCAGGTGCACCGCCTGCAGTTACAGCGGGTCCACGATGACGTGGTACTCCGGTTCGTATCCGCCGAGGATTTCGACCCCCGCGACGCCGGGGATCTGCAGAAACAACGGCTTGATCGTGTACGTGGCCGTGTTCCACAGATCCATCTGCGACCGCGTGGAACTGGTGAGACTGATGCCGATGATGGGATAGCTGAGGGAGAACGCCACGCGCGACACGTCGGTCGTGGTGGTGGACGGCAGGTCGCTGCGGATCTCCGACAGGCGGTCCATCACGTAAAGCTCCGCGCGCTGCATGTCCTGACCCCAGGCGAAAATGACATTGATGATGGCCGAACCCCGCGTGGTCGAGGATTGGACGGACTGCACCCCCGGGATGCTCTTCATCGCCTCCTCGATCGGGCGCGTGATGGTGGCCATCATCTCGTTGGCGGGCATGATGCCGTTGCCGACCAGCACGACGACGCGGGGGAAGTCGGTCTTCGGAAACACCGACGACGGCAGACTCCGGGCGCAGAAGACTCCGGCCAGACACAGCGTGACCGCGATGAAGGTGATGGAAACCGCGTGCCGCGTGGCAAAGCGGCCCACCCGGGAGGAGGGGGCCGGCGTCATGGTCCTGCCGGCGCCGACGGATTGGCCTCCGGCGTGGCGCCGGACGGGGGATTGACCACCTGGATCTGCGTCTTGTCGGGCAGCCCGTAGGCCCCGACGGTCACGACGGTGTCGCCCGCCTTGAGCCCCGGACCGCTGACCTCCACCCAGCCGTTCTCCTGGAAGCCCGTCTTCACCGGGGTCTGAATCGCCCGGTCGCCCTGGACGAGCGCCAGGACGCTTTGGCCGCTGTCGTTCGTGACGATGCCAGCCTCCGGCGCCGCGAGCGCATGCTCATGAACGCCGGTGACGATTCGCAGCGGGACGAACTGCCCCGGATGCAGGGCGCTGCCGGGGGGAAGCTCCGTGCGCACCATGATGGTGCCGCTGGCGGCGTCGATCTCCGGACTGATATAGGTGAGCGAGGCTTTCACCCGCGGCTGGGTCTCCACCTCCACGGTCTCGCCCGGTGTCAACTCCGCGGCATTCGCCTCCGGGATCGCACTGCTGACGACGAGGCGGTTGAGGTCCATCACTTCGACCACCACGGTCGTCAGGTCGACCGCCGCGCCGGGCTTGACGTTGACGCGCGTGACCGTGCCGGCAAGCGGGGACGTGACGCGGAGTAGCGCCAGTTGGGTCTCCGCGTCCTGCAGGCTCTTGAGGGCGGTGTTATGCTCCGCGTAGAGTTTTTTTTGCCGCGCCACCTCCTGTTCGGCGTAGGCGAAGGTGATGGTGGAGGAATTCAGCGTCAGCAGCAGTTGCCCCCGGTGGACCGGCTGGCCCTCGACGACCTCCACGGACGCCACGACCCCCGCGGTGGGGGCGGCCAGGGGCGCGTCCGCCGCCGGCGCGTGCGGAGTGGCCGGGGCGGGCATGACGGTGCCGTACCCGGTGACGTACCGATGCAGGGTCAGGTCCCGGAGGGTGCCCGTCTGCACGGTGACCTCGGTGGATGGCGTCTCCTCTTCTTCGTCGGAATTCTTGGCCGCGTGACGGTCTGACCGGAGCAGGGCGTAGATGGCCAGCCCCCCGCACAGGAGCACGATGAAGGCGGTGACGATTTGTTTCGTTTTCATTGGGCACCTTCGGAAGGGTTGCGTTCAGCCGCGCCGACCTCGGCGGGACTCAGGGTCAACGGGCTTTGGACGGCGTCCTCGAGTTGGCCGACCGCCTGTTGCGCACCGACCACCGCGTCCAGCCGGCTCCGGGCGCCGATGTAGAACTCGACCTCGGCGTTGGCGACGTCGAGCGGCGCCATGGTGCCGGCCGCTTCCTGCGCGTGGACCGAATCGAGCCGCTGCCGGAGCCTCTTCTGCAGACTCTCGGCGGTCACGACCTGCTGCCGGGCCGCCTGGTAGGCGACGAGGGCCTGATCAATACCGGCGATGGCCTGCGCCTGCACCGTAAGAAAATGCGCCGCCGCCAGCTCGCGGTTGGCCTTGGCCTCGGCAATCGGTCCCTGGTTCTGATACAGGATGGGCAGGGTCGGGGTGACGCCGAGGTCCCACTCGCTGTCGCCCGCGCTGCCAGGATTCCAGGCGTAACCGGGACCAAGATGGATATCGGGATATTGATTGGCGATTTGCAGCTGCAGGGCGGACTGGCTGGCGGCGTACACGGCCAACGCCGCGCGGACGTCCGCCCGATTCACCAACGCGTCCCGCCGGATCTCCGGCCGGGTGAGCTCCTCGGGGAACGCCGTGAATCCGGCAAACGCGAATCGCACGTTTGCCAACGCGCGTCCGGGCAAGCCCAAGGCGGCGGCCAGTTGCACGCGGGCCTGGCGAACCTGCCCTTCGGCCTGTTGGAGCGAGATTCTCGTCGCATCCAGGGCGATGCGGGCCTGCGTGACTTCATACGCCGCGATGCTGCCCGCGGCGACTTGGCCCTCGAGCAGGCGGACCACGCGCACTTGCGCCGATTGTTGCCGGGCCAGCAGCGCCGCCCCTTGCTCCGCCGCAAAAAAGTTGAGCAGGGCCGTCCGCACGCCACTCCGCACCTGCCAGACGGTGCCCACGAGGCTCCAGCGGGTGGCTTCGGCAAGGTAATTCGCCTCCGCCATCCGGTAGCCGCGCTTGCCGGCGGTTTCGATCGGAACGTCGAAGCTCACCGGCACCAGCCATGGGCTGTAATTGCCCGGAATGCCGGTGTCGTAGCCGGGCGTCACCGTGACGGAGGGGTTCGGGCGTTCGCCCGCGGTTTCCCGGGCCGCCTGGGCCGCGACCAGTTGCGCGCGCGCCTCCGCCAGGGTCGGCTGGAAATAGAAGGCGGCCAGCGTGAGCTGCTTCAGGTCCCACCCGCCATTCTGCCCGGGAACGGCGACCTGGTTCGCTTGAAGAAAGGCGCGCAGGCCGTTGTCCTCCAGCGAGCGCGCATCAAAGGCCGCGGCGGTCTTTTCCGGCGCGATCGGGCGCGACTGGAAATGCGCGCAACCACCCAGGGCGCCGCCGGCGGCCGCGATGGCGAGCCAGCGATTCATTCGGCGCGTTGGCAGGCGATCGAGACGCATAAGTCAGAATTTGAGCTGGAGCATGATCGGGCGCAAGGCGGGGTGGGGCATCGGGGGAGGGTGCCCGGTCCCGCGCACAAGCATGCGGTTCTACCTGAAACAAGCATGAATGGCGCCTGAAAGCTTGTTCAGCCGACACACCCGCGCCCCGCGGATGCGGAACTGATCGCCGGCTTCAGCAGGGGAATGTGCATCCGCCGAAAATCAATCCATCCCGTAGACGAGGACCTTGAATGTGCCCGGAACCAGGCGCGGCCGCTGCCGGCGTTCGCCGGGCTGCGGCGCGGGTTGGGCCTCGAATTTTGCGGTCGCCAGGTAGATCCGGTGGGTCGTGGGATCGAGTGTCATGGTGCGCGCCCCGCGCTCGGTCGCCAGCGTTTGCACGACCGTCAACGTGTCCGGGGTCTCCTCCTTCGCGATGGTCACCGTGCCGTCCCCGCAGGAGGCGAAGGCCAGCATGGTGCCGGGATCGAAGGCGTTGGCGTCGACGCCCGCGCCGATGGGCACGCTGGCGAGGACCTTCCCGTTGGCGGCATCCATCATCACCATCCGGCGGTTGTGACAGCCGATGAACAGCCGCTGGTGGGCGGTATCGATGGCCAGCCCCGAAGCGCTCTCGCCGGGGGCGATCGGCCAGCGGGCCACGACCCGGTGGGTGGCGGTGTCGATGACGGCGACTTCGCTTTTGTCCTCGAGGTTGTCGTAGATGCGGCCGGCCGCCGGGTCGGCCACGGCAAACTCCGGCCGGCCGCCCAGCGGAATGGTGGCCACGACCGTGTTGGTCCTGGCATCGATGACCGTGGCCGAGTCGGCGCGCCCGTTGAACGTGTAGAACTCCTGCCGCCCGGGATCAAAGAGCATGCTGTCCGGACCGCGATCCGTGTCGACCTTGGCCAGGATCTTGAGGGTTTTCAGGTCGACGATGCCGGCCTTGCTCTCGCCGCCATCGCTGGTCAGGCCGCGGTTGAGTGCGGGGGCGAGCGCCACCCCGTGGACGCCGGGCGTGCCGTCGATCCCGCCGACGATGGTGTCCGTTGTCGTGTCGATCACGACAACCTTGTCGGAGTGGCTGACGTAAAGGCGGTGCGCGCCTGGATCGATCGACAGGTAGTCCCAGCCGCCCTCGCCGCCGATCGGGATCGCCTTGAGGAAATGATAGGGTCCGTCCGCGGCGACCGCCGGACGACCCACAATGCTGAGGCCGCAAAGGGCGGCACCGAACCAGAGGCAGGCTGACTTTGTCATGGAGCGAGGGAGCGGATCTTGTTGATGATGTGCGCCGGAAGCCGGATGTCGGCGTGACTTTTCTTCGAGGAAAGACCCCGCAAGTCAAATGTGGTGACATGACGGTTTTGTCATCTGCGCGCGGGGTCGGCGGTCATCCCGATCGGTTAATCTCCCGTCGTCGATGGCGCTCCCATTCCGGGGGCGACACCCATCGATCGAACCACCTCCCCGCCATGAAACGATACTTCCTTCCGTTGCTGGCCGCGTGCGGCCTGTGGGCCCTGGGCGCGGCCTCCATGTCCGCCCGGGAAAAAGCTGAGCCGAGGGGCTCGATCCGGCCCGCCGCCCAGGTGGCTCGGGTCGACCTGCCGGCCCTCGCCAAGATCCCGTTTGACGAAGCCCTCCAGGCCGCGCGCGCCGCGTGTCCGGGTCAGGTGCTCAAGGCCGAGCTCGAGGTCGAAGACGGCGCCCTGCTGTACTCTGTTGAGATCGTGGGGCCGGACAAGGTGATCACGGAGGTCGAAATCGACGCGGGCAACGGCCGGGTGCTCGACAAGGATCGGATGAAAGGTGGCCAAGATGGCGACGAAGACTGAGCCGGTGCGAGCCGGGTCAAACGGCTCGCTCAGCGCTTTGCACGAGCCGCCGGCTGACCAACCAGACGGTTCGACGTCCCACCGGGCCGGCGACGCTGCCGGACGGAGGCTTATCCGACGAGGGCAATGAGGTCCCCCGCCGGGATTTTCGCCTTGCTGCTCGTATTGGGCCCACGCCTCCCGGCGCAGGACGTGTCGGGAGGCAGGGTGACCGGTATCGTGGTCGACGCCAAAGACGGGCAACCGATCGCCCGTGCCACGGTGACCCTGACGCCCTCCGGAAGGAGCGTTGATATCCGATCGGCGATGACCGACCGCCGGGGGGAGTTCGTCCTGCAAAATGTCCCCTTTGGGCAATACCAGGCGCAGTATGGGGTCATCGGTAGCGCGCGCCAGCCGACCGCTCCGTTCACGGTGGACCAACGCCACCCAACGGTCGATCTCGGGCGCCTGCCCATGGCGGATTCCGCCATCCGGCTCGACCGCGTCGTCGTCACTGCCCGCCGGGATGCCTTCTACAATTCAATCGACCGGAAGGTGTACAACGTCGGCCAGGACATCCAAAGCCTCACGGGGTCGGCCAGCAATCTGCTGCAGAATATCCCCTCCGTGGATGTGGACCTCGATGGCAACGTCAGTCTGCGGGGCAACGGCAACGTCCTGATCCTGATTAATGGCCAGACGACGCCCCTGATGACGACCGCCAACCGCGCCATGGTGCTGGAGCAAATGCCCGCGGATTCGATCGCCCGGGTCGAAGTCATCACCAACCCCTCGGCCAAATACCGCCCGGACGGCACGGCCGGAATCATCAACCTGGTGTTGAAGCGCCGACACGACCCCGGTTTCTCCGGGTTGGCTCGCGTCAGCGGCGGCAACGCGGGCCGCTACAACGCCGGGTTGAGCGCCAATTACAATCCGGACCGGTGCAATCTCTTCGCCACCGTCAGCGTGCGGCAGGATAACCGGCCGCGCGAAGGGACCGAGATCCGGAGCCACCTGGACCCGGCCTCGGGCGCGTTCCTCTCCACCGAACAGCGCACGGTCGAGGAATCGCGGCCGTTTTCGGTACTGACCCAAGCCGGTGTGGACCTTCGCCTCAACCCCGCCAACACCGTCAGCCTGGCGGCGAGCTACAATCACCTCGATTTCTTCCGGACTGCCACCGTCTCCAACGTGGCGCGGGCTGCGAACGGCGCCGTCACCAGCGACTATGACCGGCGTCGGGTAGATCCCGAATGGCACAAAACCTGGGGGATGGACGCGACGTTCCGCCACCGCTTTCCCGATGAGGGGCATGAGTGGAGCCTGAAGCTGCGCGACGACCGCCATCAGGAACTCGAGGACAACCACTATTCCGATGTCTTCCGCACGCCCGCCAGCGCCCCGACTTACGACAATACCCGCATCCAGCCGACCGAAACCGGCCGGGAAGCGGCGTTTGCCTTCGTCCGCCCGTTCGGCAACGGCGGCAAGCTGGAGGCCGGCTATTCGTGGGAGGGGAACAAGAACGATATGGATTTTCGCGGCGATTTCCTCGATCCGGCCACAGATCGGTGGACCGACGATGCCGCCAAAACCAACCGTTTCATCTACCAGGACTACATCCACGCCGGCTACGTCACCTACGGGCGACCGTCGGGCAACCTTGGCTTCCTGGCCGGACTGCGGGTGGAGGACACGATCGTCCACACCGACCAGGTGACCACGGGAACCGCCGACCGGACCGAGTATTTCCGCGCCTATCCCAGCCTGCACCTCAGCTACAACCTGACGGAGACGAGCCAGCTGCAGCTCAACTACAGCCATCGCATTCATCGCCCCGAAAGCGACGACCTGAATCCCTTCCCCGAGTACCAGGACCCGTATAATCTGCGAGAGGGCAACCCCCATCTCCAGCCCGAGGAAACCCATTCGATCGAGGCGGGATTTCAGTACCATCGGGGGGAGACGACGTACCTCGCCACGGTCTACTACCGGTATACATACCACGCCTTCACCACTGTCACCCGGTACCTCGACAGCACGACGCTGCTGACCACGCACGAAAATCTCGCGGCAAGCCGGGCCGGAGGCCTGGAGCTCGTGGCGAACACCGACCCGGCCAAGACCGTGTCGGTCAACCTCAGCGCCAACGCCTTTTACAGCGAAATCGACGCAAGCAACCTCGGCTTCACCACTCCGCAGTCCACAGTTGCCTGGAGCGCCAAGCTGAACGCCGACTGGCACGTGGGCAAACGCGACCTCCTGCAGCTTAACGCCAACTTCCAGGCTCGCCGCCTGACGGCGCAAGGATACCGACAGCCGACCTTCGTGGCCAACCTCGGATGGCGCCACGAGCTTCGCGACGGCCGGACCGCGCTGATCGCCACGGTGTCCGACGTATTCAATTCCCTGAAGGAACGGAGTATCATCGACACGCCCAGCCTGTACGACGAAATCACCCGCCGGCGCGCTGCGCGGATCATCTATGTCGGAATCAACTATCGCTTCGGCCAGCCGGCGAAGCAAGGAAAGGGCGAATCGCTCCCCTTCGACGACCAGCTGTGAAACCGCGTGGCGAACCGGCCGCCGCCGGGCGCTTTCGCCTCGTCGCCTCCGTCCGTGACCGATTATATTAGTTTCATGCGGATTCTCGTCGTCGAGGATGAAAGGAAGATCGCCTCCTTCATCGCCAAGGGGCTGGCGGAAACGGGCTTCAATCCGCTCGTGTGCCATCGCGGTGACGACGCGCTGCACCTGGCCTCGACCGAGCACTTCGACGCCTTGGTGCTCGACATCATGCTGCCCGGGCGCGACGGCCTCAGTGTGCTCCGGCGGCTCAGGCTGGAGTCGAACACCGTGCCGGTGATCCTGCTCACGGCGCGCGACGGGCTGGCTGAGCGCGTCGAGGGTCTGAATCTGGGGGCGGACGATTACCTGCCGAAACCGTTTTCGATCGATGAGCTCATCGCGCGGATTCGCGCCGTGTGCCGCCGCCATTCCGGCACGGGCCTGAGCCTGCAGCGCTACGAGGACCTGACGCTGAATCTCATCACCCACGAGGTTCGCCGCGCGGGCGCAAAGGTCGACCTCACCGCCCGGGAATACGCGCTGCTCGAATACCTGTTGCGGTCGCCGGGCCGCGTGCTGACGCGAACCCAGCTTTGCGAGCAGGTCTGGGATTATCACTTCGATCCGGGTACCAACGTGGTCGACGTGTGCATCCAGCGCCTGCGACGGAAGCTGGACGATGGTCACTCGCTGAAGCTGATCCAGACCGTGCGCGGAGTGGGCTATACCCTGAAGGCCGGCGCATGAAAACGCTGCCGCTGCGCTGGCAGATCACGCTGTGGGCCGCCCTGTCCACCGCCCTCGCCCTGGTGGCGTTTGGCACCGTGGTGGTGTTTGAGGTCTACGATCAACAGGTGGAGACCATCGATGCGCAATTGGCCACGGACGCCGGATTGGTGCTGGCGCCGGAGCCTTCGGGTCCGGAGCGGATGGCGGCGGACCTCGCCCGGCTGACCAACCTGCCACGCGGCGAGTTTTCACTGGCCGGGTTTGCCATGGCGCCGACCGGCCGATCGGCCGTGGTCCGGGCACAACCCGAATACCTGGCCGCGCTGATGCCCGCCACCCCGCGTCCGCGCCAGTTCTTTTCGCGGCGGGTGGGCCGCCACTGGATGCGGATCGGCGTCTTTTCGCGGCAGGGCACCACCCTGTTGCTGGCGACGTCCCTCCATCGGGTGATCGACAGCATCGAGGACCTGCTCGGCGCCTACGGCATCGCCTTTCCCATCGTCCTCCTGTTTGTGGCGGGCGGGAGCTGGTGGATCGCCCGCCGCGCGCTCAGGCCGGTTGCCGCGATCACCACCGCAGCCGCGTCGATCACCGCCGACCGCCTCCACGAGCGTTTGCCGGTGCCGGGGGCCGCCGACGAAATCAGCCGGCACATCCAGGTGTTGAACGGGATGCTCGACCGCCTGCAGCACAGCTTTGAGCAGGCCAACCGGTTCACGGCGGACGCGGCGCACGAACTCCGCACCCCGCTGACCATCATGCGCGGCCAGATCGAGGATGCGCTGCGCTCCGGGGTCATCGGCGCCGAACACGAGCGGCTGCTGCTCGACCTGCTGGACGAGACCACCGGCCTGCAGAAGATCGCGGACAACCTTTTGCTCCTGGCCCGGCTCGACCTCGGCCGCGACGCGCCGCAGCTCGTGCCGCTCGATTTCGGCGCGTTGGTGCGGGAAGCCGTGGAGGATGCCGAGCTCCTGGGGGCACCGCGGGAAATCGCGATCGTTGCGGAGATCGATCCGGCCCTGCGGGTGAACGGCGATCCCGTGATGCTGCGCCGGGTCCTGCTCAACCTCCTCGACAATGCGGTGAAATTCAACCGCTCGCAGGGCCGGCTGAGCATCCGCGCCCGGGCAATTTCGCACGAGGTGGAGCTGGCCGTGGGCAACACGGGGCCGGGCATTCCGCCTGACCGACGGGACGCCCTGTTCGAGCGTTTCTATCGCAGCAGCGCCGACCGGAGCCGCGATACCGGTGGCAGCGGCCTCGGCCTCAGCCTTTGCCGCGAAATAGTGACCGCGCATGGCGGCCGCATCGCCCTCAATCAGTCGAGCGCGGATTGGACGGAATTCAAGGTGTGCCTGCCAAGAATTGCCGACACGGAACCGGCCCGGTAGGACTGCCGCCAAAGCCCACCGGCTTCGGTTACGGTCGTGGATTGAGCGGTCGACCGTTTCGTAGCCGAACGCGCCCGCCGGCCGTAACCTCGGCGAAGGCTGGTCAGCGTGTGGCCTCGGCCACGGCGGCGGCCGCGGAGCGATTCGCCGGTTCGCCTTTGGTCCGCGAAGGGCGTACGCTGATTTGGGTTCATCATGGAAGAGGGGACGAATGCTGCGCCCGGGCGCGGACCGATCGCCGCCTATCGGCGCTGCTGGCTGCCGGAGTTGGTGGTGCTCGGAATCGTCGCGGTGGCCGGGATCGTCCTGTTTGTCACGCCGGGTTTGGATCTGGCGGCGGCGCGGTGGTTTTATCATCCGCACCGCGCCGACGTCTGGCCGGTGGCGAAATCGCCGGTTTGGTCGATGTTCTACCGGTCCGCCCCGTGGCTCACGGCCGGGCTGGGGCTGACCGGAGGCGCGATGCTGGTCATCGGACTGATTCGCCACGGCGGTCGCCGGCTCCGGATGCACGGCTTGTTTGTGCTCCTGAGCGTCGCGATCGGACCGGGCATCGTCATCAACGGCATCCTCAAGGATCATTGGGGAAGACCGCGCCCGCGGCAGATCGTGGCCTTCGGCGGCGACCTGCGATACACGGCGCCGCTGCAGCCGTCCGCGGAACACGGGAAGTCCTTTCCCTGCGGCCACTGCTCGGTCGGCTACCTGTATGCGATCGGCTGGTGGTTGTGGCGGCGATCGCGGCCGCGCCGGGCCGCCGCGTCACTGGCGTTCGGCGTGACCCTGGGCTCGGTGCTGGGCGTCGAACGAATGGCGGCCGGGGGGCATTTCCTCTCCGACGCCTTGTGGTCGGCGCTGATCGCGTACGGCATCGCCCACGCGCTCTATTATTACGTGCTGCGGATTCCGGCGCGGGAAGACGCGCGGACGGCCATCTATCCGCTGATCGAGCGCCACCGGGGGGCGCGGGCTGCGGCGGTCGGCGGCACCGTCCTGCTCGTCCTGGGCATTCTTGGCGGCGGGATCCTGGCGAGCCCGCAATACCGGAATCTGGACGCAACGATCCGCCTCGCGGATTATCCGACGCGGCCGGAGGTGGTCGAGGTGATCGCGGACACGCTCGACGTCGACCTGCGGCTGGTCCAGGGGACGAAAGGCGAGGGGATCACCTGCAGCGGCTATTTGAGCGGCTTCGGCCTGCCGACGGACGAGATCGACGCCTCGTGGAGTTTTCGGCGGCTGCCACAACCGACGCTGCGCTTCCGGGCGACCCAGAAAGGTTGGTTCACGGACATCGATGGGATGATTCATATCACAATACCAGTCAATGGATTAAATAAGATAGTCGTTCGAACAGGGCAGGGGAATATCGACGTCCGGGATCTGCGCCCGGCGGGCGCGGACCGCCGGATGCCGCTCTTGGAACTCGGCACATCGCGAGGACGCGTCAGCCGGAATTGACCGTGGGAAACGGCACAACTTGCGGAAGCGGCGGTCGCAGTTAGACGACCAGGGATCGCCAGCACCCGGGCCAAAGCGTCCTCAATCAATAAGTTCATGACGAAACTCGGTCTCGCCGGCGACCCGCGTTCCGCTTTTTTCGCGGACAACGGTGCATCGGTCCGAATGCCAAACCTTACGTCGTCAGTGCTTGGGCGATTGCTCATGCTGACCTAGATGCTCGCGACCGGCGCCACGGCGGTGACGGCGCAGGAATCGCCTGCCCCGCCGGTCCGGAAATACCCGGAACTATTGTGGAACGACATCACGACGACCGTGACCGCTCCAACACGCTGGGATGGACACGACTGGCTGACGTTCTCGGCGGATTCGCTGGCCATCCTCGGGACGGCGGCGGCGCTCGACAAGCCGGTCCGTGACTGGTCGCAGCGTCACGTCGGAGCGCCGTGGGAGAAA
>JBJKRD010000190.1:0-6049 GCA_046704925.1 Opitutaceae bacterium
GGCCACGCCACCGGCGCGGCCGCGGCCTGGGCCAGCGTGCGGCGGACGAGCCCGAACAGGGTCAGCCCCGCGCCGAGGTGGACGAGCAGATTGAGCACATGATAACTCCACGGCGCGGAGCCGCTCACCGCATGGTTGAGGGCCAGCGAGAAATTGAGGATCGGCCGGCCGCTCACCGTCACGCCGTGCCCGAGGCGCGGGAATAGCACCGTCCAAAGCGCCGAGAGATGCCGGATCGAGGGGTTGTCCGTGATCGACGGAATATCGTCGAAGAGGAACGGCACCCGGAATGTGTTGGCGTAGACGGCGGCCGTCGCCAGCACGAGCAGGGCGGCGCATCCCCACAGGCCCCGCCGTGAGGCGCGGGCCGGAGCAGGACGGGCGGAGGGGGGCATCGGTCCGACGTTAGCGAGGCGACGAAAACGGGGTCAAGTGCCCCGGGATTTCCCCCTGACCGGTGCGGCGGCGCAGCTCACGAGCCCACCGGATGAAGAAACTCGCCTCCGGTGTCGGCCACCCCGTAGAGGCGGAGCTCCGTGGCGGGCGGGGTCTCCGACCGCGGCCGGTCCCGGTTGCGCGGCAGCGTTTCCCAGCGGAGCACGTAGCAGGTGGCGCCCTCGTGGTCGACGCGCAGGTTGACCTGCATGGCGGGGCGGGACGGTCGCAGCAGGGCCGGCGGCAGCGGCGGCGCGGCCGGGGGTAACTGCGCCACGGGTGTGAGGTCGTCACCCCGCAGGCGCCAGCGGCCGGAGCCGGCCTCGGCGGTGGCATAGGCAACGAGCAGGGAGCCGTCGGGCTGCAGGTGCGGTGCTCCGAGTTCCACGTCCGCGGCGATGGAGCCGACGCCCTGGAATTGCCAGCGGAACGTCCAGGCGCTGATCGGGCGGTGATGCCACCCGTCGCCGTCGGGCCGCGCGGCGTAGACCTGGGAACGGCCCTGCGCATCATAACGATGATAGACGATCACCGGGCGCTTTTGCGCGTCGAAGCCGAGGTTGAACGTCATGTTGATCAGGCCGTCTCCCGGGCCGGCAGCATCGACCACGTCGCCCCGCGCCAGGGTGATGGGAAGCGGAATGGGGCGGCCTTGATGGTCCTCCCAGTGCACGAGGTCGGCGCTGCGCGCGTAGGAGAGGTGGTGGTTGGTGGCACAATCGGGCGTATCGCGCCACATCCAGACGAGGTGAAAACGGCCGTCGGGGCCCGCCACGGGGTCCAGGGCGTAAGCATTGCGCCGGCCCTGCCCGTCGAGCAGCGGCTCGGCGAGCAGACGCCGCCAGGTGCGGGTGGCGGGATCGTAGATGTTGTAGAGGTCGTCGCCGCGGCCGCTGCCGCCATCGCGATACCGAAACAACAGCGCCCCGGCCGCGTTGTGAAAGAACACGGGATAGGTGCAGGCGTTCTCGCGGTCGCCGGTCATGTGGTCGAGGCGCTGGAAGGTCGTGATGTCGTACGGCCGGCGGGTGCGGTAATAGATCAACGGATCGACGTGCATGTTGCCGGCCAGGTGCAGGCAACCGGCGGGGTCGACGGCGAGGGCGAGATAATTGTGGCTGTCCCAGCCCGTGACATTGGACGGCCGGCCATGACTCGCCAGCCAGCGGCCGGCAGGGTGCACGCGCGTCCAGGTCGGTTCGCCCAGCGTCCGCGCAGCGACGGTGAGGCGGCGATCACGGTCGAAGTAGGCCACGTACTGCCGGGGCGCGGCGGTCAGCACGGCGAAGGTGATGGGCGCGCCCGCCCAGACCTGGTCGATGAGCAATCCACCCGGAAGCGCGGCGGGATCGGCGGCCTCGTGGGCTGGCGCGGCGAGTCCGAGGCCCACGACCGCGACGAACCCAGCGGCGATTTTCACGGACGAGCCCATGGATTTCACTGATGACGCCAGCCGTGCGGTTGGCGAGGCCCGAATTTCCGGCTGCCCGGCGCGGGGATCGGACGGCCCGTCCGGCGCCCGGAGGTCAGCGCCAGATCAACTGCGCCCGGGCTTGCTGGAGTCCCGCGTGCAGCGCCGGGTCGTTGGGATCCAGGCGCAGGGCCGCCTGGAATTCCGCCGCCGCCTCGGCCGCCCGGCCGTTCTCGAGCAGGAGGTTGGCCAGCGCCTTGTGCGCCTCGATTTCACCCGGCGCCAGCCGGACCACGGCCTGCAACTCGGTGATCGCCTCCGCCGGATGGTCCGCCCGCGCCAGCGCCAGGCCGAGATTGAAGTGCGCCCGGGCATCGCCGGGAGTCAGGGCCACGGCGCGGCGGAACTCACGGATCGCCTCGGACAGACGGCCGGATTCCGCCAGCGTGACACCATAGTTCAGGTGCGCCGAGGGTTCGTCCGGCTGGAGGCGAAGAGCGGTCTCGTACTCGTGGGTGGCCTCAGCATAGCGGCCGAGCTGGCTTAGGGCGATGCCGAGCTTGATATGGCCGTGTACGTAGCCGGGGCTGATCCGCAACATGGCGCGCAGCGGGGCCAGGGCGGCGGCCGGCCGGCCGGATTCGAGCTGCACCCGGCCCTCGGAATAGTACTCCATGGCGCCGCGCTCGAGACTGGCGAGAAGATTGGTGACGATCGAGAAGGCCAGCAGGGCCGTCCAGACGGCGCGGACGGCGAGCCGCCAGCCCCGCCGCCAGCCGCGGGTCGCGCGTTCCACGGCGAGGATGCCCGCCACGGCCAGCCAGACGAGATACGGGGCAAAGTCGACCTCGTAGCGATTCGACGTGGTGTAGAACAGGC
The DNA here is from genome assembly GCA_046704925.1 of Opitutaceae bacterium. Taxonomy (GTDB): domain Bacteria; phylum Verrucomicrobiota; class Verrucomicrobiia; order Opitutales; family Opitutaceae; genus Fen-1467. The sequence continues at coordinate 2,726 of JBJKRD010000190.1, forward strand.
AGATGACGAGCGCGCCGTTGAGGAAGAGGATGGCGGGGGCGGCCAGAAACCAGCGGAGACGCGCGCGCATTTCGGCAGCCCGCCGGCACCAGGCGAGCGGCACCGCCACGGCGAACCACACCAAGGGCACGTTCACGAGCAGGCTGAGCGGATTCTCCACCAGGGGCGCGTGACCGGCGGGGACCGCGGGCGCCGGGATGTCGGCGACGAACGGAAAGGCGCGGGTCCAGTGCATCGGCGCCAGAAAGTACAGGCGCCAATTGAACCAGAAGTAGCCCGGGCTGAAATGCCGCACCAGGGCCTGGCGGTCCGTCGCGAGCTGATAGCGCTGCCCGAGCTCGAAGGGGTCGCCGAAGCGCAGCCAGTTGTAGAGCAGCAAGCCCAGACCGACGGCGGCGATCGGTCCGAGCGCGGCGGCCAGGAGCTTCCAGGACGGCCGGCGGCGGCCGGCAGCCGGATCGGCGGCGGGGGCGGCGACCGGAAGGAGCAGGATGACGGCGCCGAACAGGAGCGAGGGCCGGGCCCCGATGCCGAGGCCGTAAAGCAAACTCGCCGCCGCCAGCCACCAAAGGCGCCGCGCCGGCTCATGCAGCGCACGCCAGATGGCGCCGAGCGCCAGCAGGCTCAGGGCCACGCCGCAGGTCACCGGCACCTCCCACACCCCCGGGCGCTGCAATAGCATCGGCACGGCATTGGCGAGTCCCAGGGCCAGCACGCCGGCGGCGACGACGGCGGCGGGCACCTCCGCGAAATAGCGGCGCCAGAGCGCATGGAGCAGCCCGACCGCGGCCCCGAAGCCGACCAGCACGAAGACGAGCACGCCCCAGGCGTGCGAGAGATAATGGCCGGTCAGGGCAACCCATGGCCAGAACAGCACCAGGGCCGGGGTCACGCCAAAGTACAGGTACAGGCGGCCATGGTAGTAGCTGGTATCGAACAGGCGCGGATGCCCGTATCGGTACGCCGCGTTGGCGACCGGATCGTAGGGATCGGGCAGTTGCGCCAGTCCCGCCGGCACCTGCTGCTTCAGGCTGAGCTGTCCGGAGCGGAAACCGCCCACCAGGAGGTTGTAGTATTCGTCCCGGGGGCGCGAGGTTTCGAGGTTGGCGCCGCCGGTGCGAACGATCCAGACGAGGACCAGGGCGGCGGCCAGGCCGGCGACGGCCAGGAGGGCAAACCGCGCCCAAAGGCGCGAACGGATCTCCGCGGTCGGGCCCGGCGGGACGTCGGAGGCGACGGAGCCCGCGCTCATGACGGGGACCCGGCGGGCGGGTTGGAGGCGCTCCGCACCCGATGCAGGCGGGCGACGAGCTCGAAGACCTGGTCCACGGTGATCGCCTGCATGCAGGCGTTGTTCCGGCAGGCGGTCTGGCGGTTGTTAAAGGCGTTGATGCACGGACTGCACGCCAGGCCGGCCCAGAGCACGTGGCTGCGCGGGCCCGGCGCCGCAAACAACAGCGGTGTCTCCGGGCCGAACAGCGTCACGACTTCGACGCCGGTGAGCGCTGCGAAATGCGCCGGCCCGCTGTCGTTCGTCACCAAAACCTCGGCCAGGTCGTAGGTCGCGAGCAACTGGCGCAGCGTAGTCCGGCCGGCGAGGCAGACGCAGCGAGCTTCCGCCACCGATCGGGCGAGCTCGGCGACCGGCGCCGCCTCCTCCGCCGCGCCGGTGAACGCCACATGGAGCGTGGGAAATTCGTGAAGGAGCCGTCTGGCCAGCTCCACGTAGTTCCGCCCGTCCCACTTGCGCAGCGGCAGCAGGTCACCGGCATTCGCATTGAGCAGGACCAGCGGGGCGTCCGTGGGCACGCCCAGGTCCACCAAGAGGCGTTGCGTCTCGGCTCGCTCCGCGGCGGCGGCCGCGAACCGCGGCGGGAGCGAGGGGAGCGGCGGCACCACGGGCTGCATCGGCAGCGTCGCCGGGTCCGCGTCGAGGGCGAGGACGAGGCTGGTGAACGTCCGGCTGGTGTGCAGGTGCGGGTTATACAATACCCGGTGGGTGAAGAGGTCGCCGCGATAGGGTCCCTCGCCGAAATAGGCGTGGAAGCCGACGCGGCGCCGCGCGCCGGTCAGCCAGGCGATCGCCGCGGAAAAGCGGGCGAAGAACTCGAGATCAACGCAGGCGTCCAGCCGGCGCCGGCGGAGTTCCCGGAGGCGACGGGCGCAAGTGACGGCCATGCTCCAGGCGGAGCGGGTCTCGACGACGAAAACATTGGCCGGCGGGATAAGGTCCAGCAGGTCGACCACAAAGCGATTCTCCTCGAAAACCAGGAAATACGCTTGGTCCCGGCCGACCCGCGCCACCGCGCGACGGATGGCGTCATGGGCCAGGACGGTCGACCCCTGCTCCGTGAGCTTGAGAAACAGCACGCCGGCGCGGGCCGGTCCGGAGCCCGGTCGGCGGAACCAGTCGCCGATTCGGCGGGCCCGCGTCAGGACAAAACAAAGCGGGGCGCCGGCCCGTCGGTCGAGCCACTGCAGCACCCGGGTTTTCTGACTGAAGCGTTTTATCGACATTCCGTAACCAAGCAGCGCGGACGACCGCGGCGACCCGCCCAACGTTCTGCAAGTCGATGGTTCATGATTTCGACGCGTCCTGCCAATCCGGTTTATCCGGGTGCGGGGTCACGGCCTGGGAGCGCCCGCCCGCTGCATCGCGCGGGCTTGAGCCAGGTTGGCCCGCGCCGAGGCGTTGTCCGGTTGCTGGCGCAGGACCTCCTCGTAGGCGGCGATGGCGTCGTCGTACCGGCCGTTCATGAGCAAGACGTTGCCCAGATTGGTGCGGGCCCGGACGTTGCCGGGCTCGAGCTTGAGGACGCTGCGGTACTCCGCGATGGCCTCGGCGAGGCGGCCGGTGCGCGCGTACAGATTGCCGAGGCCGAAACGGGCCTCCACCAGATCGGGCGCGAGGCGCAGGGCCGCCTGATACTCCCGTTCGGCGGCCCCGCCGTCGCCCGCCCTGAGGTAGGCGCCCGCCAGTTCATCGTGCGTCGCGGCCCGCTCGGGCTGGAGGCGCGCCGCCGTCTGGTAATGCCGGATGGCTTCGTCGGTCCGGCCGGCCCGCAGGAACGCCCGGGCGAGATTGAGCTCGGTGGCCGGCGCCGCGGGCCAGATGCGCAGCGCTTCCTGGTATTCCCGGATGGCCTCTTCGGTGCGGTCGAGATCGAGCAGGGCGTTGCCGAGATTGTTGTGCACGTCGGGGTCGTCGGGGAAGAGGCGCAAGGCGGCGTCAAAGGCCACGATGGCCTCGCGGGGACGGTGCAGTTGCAGCAGGGCGTCGCCGAGGTTGTTGTAGATCTGGTTGTAGTCGGGTTGCAGCCGGAG
>JBJKRD010000191.1:0-7227 GCA_046704925.1 Opitutaceae bacterium
CGGCCTTGAGCTGGCCGGCCGTGATGTCGATCTTCTCCTCCAGGTCCATCGCCCGCTGGCCGAGGAACACGTCATAGTCCTTGGAGTCGTCCCAGTAGCGGTGGATGGAGAGGTAGTCGGCGATGCCGTACAGGCCCTGGATGACCTTCCAGTTCCACTCCACCCAGTCGATGTTGTCCTGATACCAGGACGAACCGCTGGCGATGAATTCGAGCTTCGTGCCGGGCGAGCTGTGGCGCATGATCTTGGCCGCCTCGACGGCGAATTTCACGTAGTCGTCGGCGTCCTTGTGGCCGATGATCCAGGGGGCGCCGTCGACCTCGTTGCCGAGACACCAGTACTTGATGCCGTACGGTTCCGGGTGGCCGTCGGCGGCGCGCTTGTCCGCCCAATAGCTGCCGACGGGCGCGTTGCAGTATTGGACCCATTCGGCGGCGTCCAGGATCGTGCCCGTGCCGCCGTTGATGCAGACGACGTCGTCGGAACCGATCTCCTGGTTGAGCTCCACCCACTCATCGGTACCCACCTGGTTGGGCTCCACGACGCCCCACGCAAGTTCCATGCGCTTGGGCCGCTGATCCTTCGGGCCGAGGCCGTCGCGCCAGTCGTAGTTCGCGGTGAAATTGCCGCCCGGCCAGCGCATCTGGGTGAGCTGCAGCTCCCGCGCCGCCGCAATGATATCCTTGCGGAAGCCGTATTGGTCGGCGAGCGGCGACTTCGGATCGTACACCGGACCATAGAGCGTGTTGAAGTTCAGGCCGTCGCGGTGGACGCCGATCGGCTCCATGAAGATGCCGTAGATATGGGGATCGACGGCGCTGATCACATGATTGACGTCGATCGTGATCGTGGCCGGTCCGGCCAGGGCCGGGAGCGGCAGGAGGACAAGGAGGGCGAGGATACGTTTCATGGGTGGGGGAGAATTGCGTTCAACGGGTGCGGCGGATGCCCATCGGATGGGCGGAAATGACGTTGGTCGATCCAAGCCGGGGAAATCCAATCGCGCGGAAGCTTCATGCCCGTAGCGGCACCGCTGCCGCCGCCGCGAGGCGTGGCGGCGCGGGAAGCCGCGCCGCCACGAGAAAATCCGCGGGCGGATATCTCGGTCGACTCCCGGCCGGTCTTGGGATTCCAGGACACTAGAGTTTGACGTTCGCCGTCTGCCGGATGTCGGCCGACGAGGTGCCGGCGCGAATCGTCCACTCGCCGGACGGAATGACGTAGTCCTTCTTCTCCGGACTCCAGCGGCGCAGCGCGAAGGCCGGCACCATGATCGCCACCGTCTTCGTCTCGCCCTTGGCCAGGTGCACCCGGCTGAAGCCGCACAGGGCCTCGCGCTCCCGCGGGTGGGACGCCGCGGGCGGCACGGCATAGAGCTGCACCACCTCGTCGCCGTCCCGGTCGCCGGCGTTGGTCACGTCGACCGTGACCGACAGCGTCCGGCCCGCGCCCGGCGCCACCTGCAGGTGGTCATAGTTGAACTTCGTGTAGCTCAGGCCGTAGCCGAAGGGATAGAGCGGCTGGCCCTTGAAATAGCGATAGGTGCGGTTCGCCATCCGGTAGTCCGTGAAGGCGGGCAGGTCCGTGGTGGCGCGGTAAAACGTCACCGGCAGCCGGCCGGCCGGGTTGTATTTGCCCAACAGCACGTCGGCCACCGCCGTGCCGCCGGCCTGGCCGGGATACCAGGCCTGCAGGATCGCGTTGAGGTGGGCGTCCTCCCACGGCATGGCGATCGCACTGCCGGACAAGTCGACGAACACGATCGGCTTGCCCAGCGCGTGCAGCTTCGCGAGCAACTCTTGCTGGACCGCCGGCAGTTCGATGCGCGTGCGGTCGCCGCCGGAGAAACCGTCGTAATCCACCTCCATTTCCTCGCCCTCGAGTTGGGCGGAGATGCCGCCGACGAACACGATGACGTCGTCCGTCTTCGCGAGGGCGAGCGCCTCCGCCTCACCGGCGTCGACCGGAGGCGTGTTCCACTCGAGCGCGATCCTCGCCGGTCCGTCGCCCTGGACGTACTCCACCTTGATCGGGATGGACGCGTTTTCCGGCAGGCGGCGCATGACCCTGACCTCGCGGACCGCGTTCGCTTCGCCCGGGGGCGGGGTCCACGAGTCGATCACGACGTCATCGCCGAGCAGGAGACGAAAGCCGCCGCGGGCGCGCACGATGAGCTGGTAATCGCCCGCCAGCGTGGTCTGGAGCGAGCCGGTCCAGCGGACGGAGATGTCCCGATCCGGCAGGCCGCGCGGCAGATGCCGGTCCCACGGGCCGGTGGCGCCGGGATCGAGATCCAGCGGCCGGTCGGTGCGTTGCGCGGCCGGCGGGCCGGAAAGCTCGCGGTTGGCAAAGTACTCGGCCCGGAACCAGACGTGCGGAATCAGCCGGACCGTGGCCGGCCGCGCGGCGTAGTCGCAGCCGTGGGCGTAATCGACCTGCACGCCGGCCGGCGTGAGCGCAGCCTGGAGGCCGGCGAGGATGGTCACGGGCGCGGAGGGCGTACCGTTGTAATTGCCGACCAGCGCCGGCACCGAGGTGGCGTTGGGTCCGATGACCGCGACCCGGTGCAGCGTCGCCGGGTTCAGGGGCAGCAAGCCGTCGTTCTTCAGCAGCACCATCGCTTCCTGCGCGGCCCGAAGCGCCAGCGCGCCGTGTGCCGGGGTGTCATTGTCGGACGGCGGGATCCGGTTGTACGGCACGCGGTCTTTCGGGTCGAAAAAGCCCAGGCGGAACATCGTGCGCAGCAGCGGGGCGAGCCGGCGGTCGACCAGCGTTTCGGAAATCAGACCCCGCTTCACCGCCTGGACGATGCCGGGCCCCTCCGAGCCACAGGTCACGTCCATGCCGGCTTTGAGGACCAGCGCCTCGGCCCCGGCGTCGTCCGCCGCCCGGTGATACGAGTGGATAAGATCGCCGACCGAGCCGCAATCGGACGTGATATGCCCGTCGAAACCCCATTTGGCCAGCAGACCGTAGAGCAGCGGGTTGATGGAGCACGGGGTGCCGTAGAGGGAATTGTAGGCGGTCATCACGATTTCGACGTGCGCCTCCCGCACCAGCGCCTCGAATGCCGGCAGGTAGGTCTCGTAGAAATCCGCCTTGGGCGGGGCCGCGTTGAAGCCGTGGCGCAACGGCTCGGGACCGCTGTGCACGACGAAATGTTTCTCGCAGGCCGCCGCCTGCAGGTAGCGGGGATCGTCACCCTGGAGCCCGGTCACGAACGCCACGCCGAGGCGCGAGGTCAGAAACGGATCCTCGCCGTAGGTCTCCTGGCCGCGGCCCCAGCGGGGATCGCGAAAGATGTTGATGTTCGGGGACCAGAAGGTGAGGCCGTGGAAAATCGTGCCCGCCAACGGGGTGCCGGCATAGCCGTTGAACTTGGCGCGCGCCTCGACGCCGATGACCTGGGCGATGTCGTGCTGCAGCGGCGCGTCCCACATCGCGGCCAGGCCGATGGCCTGGGGGAAGACCGTGGCGTGCCCCGCGTTCGCCACGCCGTGGAGCGCCTCGCTCCACCAGTTGTATTTGGGAATCCCGAGGCGCGGCACGCCCGGCGTCGTGTTTTCCATCATGGACGCCTTTTCCGCGAGCGTCATGCGCGAGATCAGGTCGTGGACGCGGGCGTCGACCGGCTGGGCCGGATCGAGGTAGAGCGGCCGGGATTCCTTGGCGGCGAGGCACGCCCCCGCCACCAGAAACCCGGCGAGCAGGCCGGACATTTTCACAGAGGGGAACATATTCACAGGGGTGTGGATGGTGGGACCGTCGACCTGAATGGCTCGCGCCGCAAGCGACCTGCCAGGCAAACAATAGCGCAGGATGAAAAGAGGGGGCCGGATGGAGAAAAATATTCCCGTCCGAATCGCCTGTCCGGAATCGCCGGGCTGGTTCGTTGAGGTAGTGAATCGACCGAAACGTCCAAAAACATCCATGCCATGAATTCCACCCTTGCAGTCACGGAAAACACCGCTGAGACCGGGCCCGCGGCCCAGGCCGGACAGGTTCAGCCCTACCTCAACTTCGACGGCCGCTGCGAAGAGGCGATCGACTTCTACCGCCGCACCCTCGGCGCCGAGGTGATCTTCCTGTCGCGCTTCCGCGAGGCTCCGCCGAGCGCGGCGGGCGCCGGCTGCCGGATGCCGGCCGGCAGCGAGAATAAGGTGTTGCACTCCACGTTGCGGATCAAGGGCAGCACGATCCACGCGTCGGATTGCCACTGTGGCGGCCAGCCGGCGTTTGCCGGTATCTCGCTCTCCTTGACCGTCGCCGACAGCGCCGAGGCCGAGACGACGTTTGCCGCGCTGTCCGCGGGAGGCCAGATCTGCCAGCCGTTGACCGAGACCTTCTTCTCCGAACGCTTCGGCGTGACCGCCGACCGGTTCGGGGTCGTGTGGATGGTGCTGGTGGCGCCGAAGGTTGCGTGACTTTGCGCGGCCCCGGGCGACCAAGGTGGTGGTGATCGGGCAGTCCCGAAGGCAACTGCGCCAACGGTTTCTCGTCGTGCACTTCGGCCCGGTGCGCCGACGGATGCCGGCGGTGTCCACGCCGGCGGGAGACTCGGGAAGCCGTCAGCCCTCCCTCATGAACTTCTCGAATTCATGGTCGACCACGGCCCCCTTGGTCGTCGCCAGCCACTCGATCTGGACCTGGGTGTTAACAAACGCATTCATCAGGGCCTCGTCCTTGCAGATCAGCCGCAGGCGATTCACCTGGCAGCGGCAGGTGCAGGTGATGTCGTTCCTGAACCTGCCGAGGACCTCGTCCACCTTCTGTTGATCGCCTTTGCAGTCCCAGAAGACATTGAGGTGGATCCGCGTGACCATTTCCTCCGGACTCATGAGCGGGTGTATGCCCAGAAGGTACTTGTGATATTGCCGGCCGATCTCGCAGTAATAAATAAGGCTTAGGATGGCCACATACTGGAGCGCCTCCTGGATGGATATGTTCGGTACGAACACCAGACGCTGCCCTCGCGTCTTGTAAACGGCGGCAACGACATCGAAGGATTTGCTGCCCTTCAGTTCGTCGAAAAAAGCCAGCGTCGCCGGCAGGGCGTGACAGAATATCGAAGCATCCTTCTCGGGGCACACCGGGCACGGTTGAAAGGCTGCCGCGCTCCTGATTTCGGCGGGAATCTGATCCAGCGTGGATTCGAAGTGATGCGCGAAGGCGGCAACCCTCTCCTGGGTCAGGGCGATCTTCCTTCCTCCGGGGAAGAGGAGATAGAGTCCGTTCTTGGGAAAGTCGTCCTCGCCGATTTCCAGCCTGACGGTTTGCGGGAGAGCGGTCATTTCCGACCCGGAGAAAGGGGGCGGGTTCATGGAAGCGGGATGTTTGCCGGACCGCCGCGGCTGTACTGGCATCAAGCCCCAAGCGCGAGTCGCCGAAGCTGGCCAGGACTCGACCGTGACGAGATCCTTATACGACGACCCGTCGGCGTCGATGGAAAGCCCAAAGTCGCCGCGCCCCGCGGACCCGACCGGTTATCATCGCGATGGCAGGCCCTGATTACCAATCTTCATGGGCCGCCGGGCATGATCGGGGACTGCTGACGCGGGCCGATCTTGTCTCGTTGGGTTGCCGGAGCCGTGGGTTGGGCCGCAACCGCCGTCGAGGATCCCGCGGGCAGTCTCTCGAATCCTGGATCGGACTGTGGAGTTTCGGGGTCTCGCCCGTGGCGGAACGGAGGGGCAACCTGGGCCCCTTGGGTAACCGGGTCGGCGGCAACGCGTCATTTCCTCGAAGCCCCAAAAACCATGAATCAGGTGCGATTTCTTGTCGTCTTGATGATGCTTGGCCTCGCCGCTTCGGTTCGGGCGCAGCACGTACTCGCAGTCAAGGACGGGGAGGCGACGTGGGTGGTCGTCGCCGCGCGGGAGATGTCGCCGCTCATCGACCGGGACGGCAAACGCCAGGTCGTGCATGCCCGGCGCTTCGCCTTCGGCGAAGGTGGCGAATACCTGCCTTATCTGGTCACGATCAGCCACCTGGAGGTGAAGCGTTCGGCGCTGGGGATGAAAGGCGCGCGGATCAACCGCGAGTTCCATCTCTATTGCGTGCTGGAGACCGCCTATCGCCTCGGCGACGTGTACATGGTCGTGATCACCAAGGACGAGATCGGCGGATCCGGGATTTTCCTGTTTGAGGTGGGCGACCTCGATCCCCGGGTGCCGCGACCGTTCAACGTGGTGGTGCCCACCGACCAGCGCGCCATCCCGGGGCATTTCCGCCTCTATCTTTTTTCCGCCGGCAAGGAGCTGCTGCAGTCGCGAATGCCCAAGGCTGTCATCGAATCCGCGCTGGAGAAGATGGTGACGGAACGCATCCGGGGAGTCGCAGACGCCGAGGCCACGCCGTTGACGGGTCCACAGCCGGAATTCCCCAGGGCGTTGAAGCGGGAGAAAATCGACGGCAGCGCGACGCTCACATTCGCCGTCGACGCGCGCGGCAAAGTCTCGGACGCCACGGTGGCCAGGGCCAGCCGGCCGGAGTTCGGGGAGGCGGCGCTGGCGGTGATTGGCGAGTGGCGTTTCGTGCCGAAGGTCGTCGGTGGCCATCCGGTGGCCTGCCGCGTCGACATGCCGTTCGAGTTTTCGGCACACAGCCGATGAAGCGCGGAGAAGCGGCGGACGGCACGGCCAGAGTGGCAGCGTCGGGAATTGGCGCGAAAACGGCCGGAACGCCCGGCGCGCCTCCTTAAGGTCGCCCCTCAACCGCTGCTGATGGACCAGGGCGCGGTCGTGAGCCACTGTTTATCGAAGGACGCCTTGGCCGGACAGGGCTCGCCGAGTTCCGGCATGAACTTGATTCCCGTTTTGGCCTCGATTTCCGACACGGGGCACGCGCAGGCCTTGAGATCGACGGCTTCCGGCCGGTTTTCGACCATGAAACCGATGGCCTCCGTCTTGCCGTCGCGCCGGCCGATCACCACGCAATAGAGCGCGTCGGGAATGACGATGGGTTGCACCGCGCCCCCGACCCGGCGGGCGAGATAGGTGGGATTCTCGCGATCATAGATCGGACCGGCAATGATCCAGACCTGCCCGAGTTGCTTCGCCCAGGCAAAGCACAGGCCTTCCAGGTGCGACCAGGCGGGAGGCACGGAGGCAGCGAGCACCGGGACCACATTGGCGAGCGAGTAGCTCTCCTTTTGCGCCTGCACGCCGAGCTCCGGGGCGCCGCACTGTCGCATCGCCTCGGCCGGGACAATTTGGCCCCGGCGGACGG
>JBJKRD010000192.1:0-4610 GCA_046704925.1 Opitutaceae bacterium
GTGCCGGTGCAGCCCGGGTTGGCTCCCAAGCGCTGCAGGCGAGGCCCGACCGGCGCCATGGGCCCGACCGGGAGGCCGGCAACGGCGCGACTTGCCGCACGCTCCGCGGCGGCTTCCGCAGCGTCGCGGGCCGGCGCCACGTTGAGCGATCCGGGCCGCGCCCCCCCTCGCTGCTGAACGACGTGAGCGAGCTCGTGCGCAAGCACGGTCGGCGCCGGCAGACCGGCCGGCACGGTCGTAGGATCGCCCATCACGATGTCGGAACCCACCGTGTAAGCCGCGGCCCCGATCGCCCGTGCGGAGGCGGCCGCGCGCGGCCCCCGGTGCACGCGCACCGCGCTGAAATCATGATTGAAGCGTGACTCCATGAAGGTCCGGGCGGCGCCGCCCAGCGGGCGGCCGGGCGAGCGCAATTCATCGTGGACGATGGGCGGAGCCTCGACGGGGCCCGTCATCGCGGTCGACCGTGCGTCGGCCAACCGTTGCACCACGCCGGCGAGACGTTTGCGGCGGCACTCCTCGCATTCGCCGGTCGGGCCCGCGTCGCGACCGCAGGCGCACTTGCGGCGCCGCAACCCACCGCCGAGGGCGCTTTCCCGCGCCCGGGGCATCATCTCTGCCCGTGGCACGTTCATGGCTTCGGCTTCCCTGACGGCGTCGTCGCCTGAAGTTGCAGCGTGTCGTCATAGACCCGCGTGATCTTCGCGTCGGGGTCCTGCAGTTCGAGGCGCAGGTGGAACGGGCCGTTGTCCCGGATGGTGAACTCGAACGTGCCGGGAATCCGGGTGGCCAGCGGGACATCGGCCCCCCGGTAAACCGGACGCAGATCCGAGTACGTGCGGGAAAAATTCTCCGCGGGCGAAGCGAACGTGCAGGCGGCGCGAAGTTCGGGTGCGGTGAACGGCAGCGGACGTCCCTGGTCGCCGGTGTAGTCCACAAAATAGGCCACGTCAAAGCGCAGATTGCTCTCGAGCATCATCGGCGGCGGTGGCGTCAGGTGCAGGATCGGCGCGTCGGCGGACATCTTGTCGTCCGAGGTGCCGTCGACACTGTAGTACCGTTTGGCCATGGGAGGCAGGCGGGGCGTCACCTCGATGTGAATGTACTCCGGGTTCCACCGCGTGCCGCCGAGCACACGGGGCAGCGTCGGGGCGGCCCAGCGCGCGTTGTTCTCGGCGGCGAGCTGCGCATAATTGTTTCGGCGCGAATCGTCGTCGACGTCGCCGATGTAGCCGTAGAGGCCGGCCAGCAGCGACTGCACGCGCGCGTCCTCCCCGGCCAGGGCGGGCCAGGCCGGGCAGACGTGCAGGTGCCCGATGAAATACCAGTAGGTGGTCGTCCCGCGGTCGCAGCGGCCGCCGCCGTCCGGCTCGCATTCGAACTTCACCGGCGACTCGAGTTTCGACGCGACGCGGTCGGTCGCCTGCTTGGCGGCGTCGATGTTTCCCTGGGTGGCGCCGCCGAGATGCCGCGCCCAGGACGATGGCGGCCGGATGGCGGCGGGCGTGATGATGCCCAGCGTCACCTGCAGGTTGCGGTTCCAACGTTGGGCTGTCGCGACGGCCTTCCGCAACAGCCGCGACCAGGCGGGCGGGCAATCGTCCGTCTTGTCCGCCGGCGCCGTGGACCGCACCGATCGGCCCGTGCCGAGTTGCTGCACCAGCAGCCCGAAGGATTCGGCGTTCGTCAGCGCCTCGGCCGGGGTGAGGAACCGCAGCGCCCGATCGGCTCGGTAAGCGCGATCCGTGACGTCCAGCCCCCCGACCTGGGCGTGGGCCATTTCGTGCACCACCGATTCCGCCTGCCAGACGGGGTCGTTTCCGAAGAAGGAATTACAGAAGACAACGAGGCCGGCATTTGTGTCCGTGTAGGCGCCGGCATCGCGACATTCGGGGTCCCAGACGCCGTGGCATTCGATCGAGAACTGCCGCGCCGAGGTGATGTCGGCGCGGATGCGCGCCAGGCGCCCGCGAATGTGCCTGGCCACCTCGGGCGCCTTGCTGTGAAAATGGAGGTTCAGGGCCGTCGCCGTGTCGTAATTTCCCGGCGCGCCGGGCGCGGCGAGGAACGCATCGATGTCGGCGATCGCCCGGTTCAGCCAGGCGATCGCCGTGGCGGAGGCCCGATAGATGGTTTGAAATTGTTGCGGGGAACAGGAACCCACGACCTCGGTCGTCACCGCCCTTTCGCCGGTCTTGGACTCGACGGTGAAAACCCGCGCGCTTTTGATCCGGCGCAGCGTCGCCAGTTCCTGCCGTTGGTCGTTCTCGCCGATGTGCGTCAGAAAACGCTCGATGTAGTCCGGGCTCCGGGTTTCCAGGGCCCGCACGGTGTCCCGCAGGTCGGCGTCGCTCATCGCCTTGAACAGCAGGACGAGCTGGTGAGTCTCGTCGGTCGAAAGGCTCCGGGAGAAGAGGCCCCGCGCACGCAGCACATCCTCGATGTGGGCCAGTTCGGGGCTGATTTTCCTCCGCAGTTTTGCCCCCGGGACCGCGGGAGGCGGGGGCACGGGAGGGCCGAGTCCGCCGCGCACGACGGCGGCCGCCACCGCGTCGCACTCTCGCTCCTCGGGGCCGGACGCATCCCCGATGGTCAGCGGCGCCGGTCCGGTCCGGGGAGCCTGTTGCCGGGTGTGCTGCAGTTCGTGGGCCAGGAGGTGCCGGCCCGCCGCCGTGTCGGGCGCGTATTGCCCGGCGCCGAAGACCAGGTCCTGGCCCACGGCGTAAGCCAGGGCGCCCACCGCCCGGGCCGATTCGGCCGCGCGCGGCCCCCGGTGCACGCGCACCGCGCTGAAATCATGGCCGAAGCGCGATTCCATGTCGGTCCGGGCGGCGCCGTCCAGCGGGCGGCCGGGCGAGCGCAACACCTCGTGGACGATCGGCGGAGCCTCGATTTGCCCGGACCTCCCCGTCGCCCGCCCGTCCGCGACCCGTTGCACCACGCCCGCGAGACGCTTCCGGCGGCACTCCTCGCATTCGCCGGTCGGGCCGGCCTTGCGGCCGCAGGCGCACTGGCGATGCACAACGCCCAGGTGCGAGGGCGTCGCATTCAGTCGGGTTCCTGCCCGACCCGGCCGCCGGATCTGGATCAGGGAGGTCATCGGCCGGGCCGGTTGGGGGGACGAAACGCGGTCGCAGCGGCGGCGCCTGCGAAGACCGGGAGGACGGATCTTGGAAAGAATGACATGGTGGCGTCGGCGCTCAGAATTTCATGCAACAGTCCTTGGCCGCGCCGCCCTTGGTCAGGACCGAACCGGTCTTCGCCTTCTGACAAACCTCCGCCGACACGTCCGGGTTGTTCGGTGTGTTGTAGTGTCCGGTCGGCTTCATCACGGTGGGATTGGCGTCGTGCCCCAGGTGGCCGAGGGCATGGCCGACCTCGTGGGCCACGACCTCGCCCGCCGCCCCTTCCACGACCACGACCTTGGGGTGGGCGGTGCCGGCGTCATAGGTGGCCCCGCCGCCGGAAATGTCTTTGCCGGTTTTTCCGTCCTGGTCGAACTGCGTCGGCACAAAGATCTGGATGCAGTTGCTGGCGCCGGCGTCGTGGAAGAGCTTCTTTTCTTCGTCCGTCGGCGTGTCGTCCTTCGACTCGTCGAGAGTCTTGTAGGCCGATTTTTTCACCGCGGTGGCGCCGTTCACGGTGAGGTCGATGCAGCACTTGGCCCAGATCTCCTTGGCCTTGGCCAGGGGCGGGACGGTCGTCGGATGCTTGCCGTCGTCATCGGCGATATACACCGGCTGCAGGCAAGCCGACCACTTTGCGGATTGTTTCGCCGGCTCGCACGCCGGCGCCTTGGGGTGCGCTGGTTTGCCGGCCTCCGGGGCGCCCTTGTTCTTGGCGTGAGCCGGGACCAGGCCGAAGTTGTGGGCGAAGTTGGTTTCGTACCGGGCGGGGGCGACCATCGGGCGGACCGGCGGCATGGCCGGAAAATGCCGCTCCTGACGTCGTTTTCGGCACTCCTCGCATTCGCCGGTCGGACCCGCCGGGCGGCCGCAAGCGCATTTGCGCCCGAGCCCAAGTCCGGGCGACGGCGCGGGGGCGCGTCGCGTCAATGGAGGACTGTGAACGAAGGTGCTCATGGCAGAGAGTGCGGGCGGACCGGGTTTGGCGCCGACGCGGCCGCCGGAGCGATGAGCCCCCCATGGAGGCTGCCGGCGATCTGTCGGCCCCAGCGATGCGGGCCGCCGTCCGCGGCCAGCCGCACCGGCGCCACGGCGAGTTCGGCGGCGGCGCCGCCGTGGACTCCGGTCATCCCTGGTTCCGCCAGCAGGCGCGCCAGCTCGGCCTCGAGGGCCGCCTGCAGGGCGCCGGCCTGGCCGGCGCGCAGGGGCAGGCCGTCGAGGACCAGGCGTTCGATGTGCAGCGCGATCTTCATGCGGACACCGGGGCGCCGTTCTGGGCCGGGGCGCCCGCCGCGGCGCGGGGCGCGGGCTCGGTCCATTTGAAGTCCGCCTCGTTGATCGGCCGGTCGAGCTTGCGGAACTCGGCCCGGGCCGCGGCGAGCACGAGCGGCATGGTGATCGCCGTGCCGCGGTGCGCCCCCAGGAAGGCGGCGTTCAGCGCGACATTGTGGATGTGGCCCCCGGTCAGGTTGAGCGCCGCCAGCC
>JBJKRD010000193.1:0-3412 GCA_046704925.1 Opitutaceae bacterium
GCTGCTGGCCGCGTTGTTCGCCGTGATCCCGCTGTTCGCCCGAAGGGTCGCCCAAGGCTGAAATGGGGAGGGCCGGGCCCAAGTGTCGCGACGACGTGAAGGGATAGTGAAGCCGATGGCGTTTAGAAAAACCGTCCGAAGGTTCGCCTAACGCGAAAAGCGCGGGGGAGCCCCGCCGAACGTTGAAACGCGCCCCTACGTTCATTCGCCGGTTCTTGGACCGCTTCAACTATGAACTCCCGCTTCGTCTCCACCCTCCTCCTCGCCGCGGCGCTTGGCGCAACTGCGTTCACCACGCTGGTCGCCGCGCGTTCGTCCGGCGCCACGGGATGATTTGGCGCCGCCAGGCTGTCGCCGAGCAGTTGGAGAATAGAGGCCAGCATCGATGCAGAGTCGATGCGCCTGTTCCGACTTCTGCGCATTGACCCCTGGCTTCCGGCTTCCGGCCTCTGACTTCTGAAATCCTCCGGCTCGCAGGACCTAGAGCCACTGGGCCAGTACCCGCTGGACCTCGCCCGAGACAACCTTCGGGTCACTGCCCCGCAGTTTTCTTACCTCCGTCCTGCTCGCCCGCCGCAATTCGCACGCTTTCCTCACCACCTTGCTGTCATCGAGTTCGGTCGTGTCGGAATAACGTCCGTCCCCCAGCGCCTGCCCATCGGGAAAGAACTCGAGGGCAAATTCACCGTAGCCGGTCTTCATTCTGGCGTCGGCCGTGCGGGCCTGTCCGGTCCAATAATAAAAAAGGCGTCGATTCAACGGGTTGACGCAACTGTCCACGCTCTGCCAGTTGGCGACATGTTCGCCCGCCTGGTTGAAAACCGTGCCGCGCAGAAGCACCATCCCGGTGGCCGGATTGGGATCGATGCGGACGACGCTGAGGGCCGCCCCGGCAGCGGGCGTGATCCGCTCCAGCCAATCCCCCTGCAATTTCTGCGTGAAGGCATTCAGCGGTCCGTATCTCTGAAACTTTTCGCAGAAAGCATAGACGGCCCCGCCGAACACGAGAACGATGCCGACGACGAAGACCCCGACGGCAAACGCCGCGGGCGAGATCAGGTAGTAAAGAACGACCAGCGCGCCGACAAAAACCATGATCAGCGGCATCCCGCCGACTTGGTAAAGCGTCTTCAGCGCCTCGGAGAGTTTTTTGATCAGGTCGACGCCTTTGGGTTCACCCGCATCCTTTTCGTCGCTCTGATTCGGACGCGCAGCGGTTGACTGGTCATTGAGAGCTGGAGGCATGGCAGGTACGGGGTTGAAGCTGGGCCCGCCGCGGTCCCTTGGAGTTCCGGCCGACGGGCCCGGGCCGAAATCCGGCAACCGGTCCATCATGCGGGCGCCCCGGGTTTGTTCAATCGCCGCCAGCACCCTCTTTTGGGTAAGGGGCTCCAGTCCCGAGCATCCGACGACGGGACGTTCCCGGCGCCCGTGAGCGCGCCCACCGCCTTGCATGGACCGGCGGGCGGCGCCGGGCGAGATGGTACGCACATCCGCCCCACCGTGCTTACTTCACGATCTCGAGGCGACCCTTCAGATGGATGGCTTCAGAGGAGGATCCCACCAGCACGGTGACCGGCCGCGGCTCCATCACGAACTTGAGGTCGCGATTCCACAGCGAAAGGTCGGCGGGCGTGAGGGTCAGCGTGACCGTCTTGGTCTCGCCGGGGGCGAGCGAGAGGCGCTCGAACCCTTTCAGTTCCTCGACCGGACGGACCACGCTGGCGGTGTCGTCGTGCAGATAGAGTTGGGCCACCTCGGCCCCGGCGCGGGAGCCGGTGTTGGTGACATCGAACGAAACCTGGACGCCGTCGCCGGCCCGCACCCGTTCGGCCGAAAGATGCAGATGCGAATACGCGAAGGTGGTGTAGCTGAGTCCGTAACCGAAGGGATACATCGGCCGGCCCTTCCACGGATCCTGGTAGCCGCCCGACCGCCCGATGGCGGAGTAATTGTAATACATTGGGGCCTGACCGGAGAACCGCGGAAACGTGAGCGGCAGACGCCCGCCGGGGTTGTACCGTCCCAGCAGCGCCTCGGCGATCGCGTTGCCCTGCTCCTCCCCGTCGTACCACGCCTCCAGGATGGCCGGCACCTGGCGCTGCCAGTCGGCGATGGTCACGGCCGCGCCGTTGACCAGCACCGCGACCAACGGCTTGCCGAGGGCGGCCAGCGCCTGGATCAAGCGCACGTCTCCGGGCGGATAGCCGAGGTCGGGCCGGTCATGGCCCTCGCCCTCCACGATCCCGCCGGGCACGACGATCACGGCATCGGCCTCGCGGGCGATGGCGACGGCCGCGGCGATCTCGCCGTCGAGCGCCGGGCGCTGGTCCCACTCCAACGCCGCATCCGGCCCTCCCCCGGCCGGACTCACCTGGGTCAGCACCAGGTCGTAGCTCCGGCCCGCCTTGAAGGTGTAGTCGGCGCGGTAGTTGGGCCGGCCCTCCGCAATCTCGGCCGGCAGCGTGCCGAGCGCCGGATCGAGGTAGCGGTCGGGCTTCCCGGCCGTGCCCTGGTTGTTCAACACCTCCTGCCCGTCGACGGTCAGCGACAGACGGCCGGAACCCCGAAGCTGCAGACGGGCCACCAGGTCTTGCGTCGGCTTGAAAATCCCGCTCCAGCCCGCGCGAAACTCATGGCCGCCGAAGTGATGTTCCCGGATATATCCCCAACTGAACCGGCCCGCCTCGTCGCTCGCGCCGGTGGCGACGGGTTTGCCGGACCCGGCGGTGTTGTCCCACACGCGGTACTGCCAGCCCCCGCCGTCGTTCACCGTGTTTCCCGGTATCGCCATGAAGGTCGTGACCGCGTCGGTGACTCCCGGCGCGTACTTGAGGTCCACGCCCGGCAGGTGTGAGTGCAGACCGTCGAGCAGCGACACGGTCTTGATGTCGCTGCTGGAGTAGTCGCCCAGCTGCGCCTCCTTCGCGCCGCGCCCGATGACGGCGACGGTCTTCAACCGCGCCGGATCCAGCGGCAGGACTCCGCCCTCGTTCTTTAGCAGCACGAGCGCCTGCCGCGCGGCTTCGAGGGCGATCGCCCGGTGGGCGGCCGAATTGGTCACCTGCTCCGCCTGCGCGCGGTCGGGGAAGGGAGCGTCGAACAGCCCGATCTCGAACTTCACCCGCAGCACGCGCCGGGCGCTGGCCTCCACCGTCTGGCGCGACACCAGCCCGCGCGCCAGCGCCTCGTCGAGCGGCTTGGCGTAATAACGGGACTCGGGCCATTCCACGTCCATCCCGGCGTTGAGGCAGAGTGCCGCCACCTCCGCGTCGTCGTCCGTCAGGTGGTGCCGCGCCGTGACGCCGTCGACCGCGCCGAAGTCGGACCCGAAGTAGCCGCGGAAGCCCCAGGTCTTCCGGGCCCTTTCCGTCAGCAACCAGGGCGAAGAGACGCTGGGGAGGCCGTTGAG
>JBJKRD010000194.1:0-4092 GCA_046704925.1 Opitutaceae bacterium
CCGCGGTGCATCGTTACCAGGCGGAATACAGGATTACGGAGCCCGTGGTCCTCACCAATCCCCTCGGCGACTTCGCCATCGATACCCACGTGGAAATGTTTGAGGACGTGTTGTCCAAGGTCCTGATCAACGCCTGGGAAGCCTACGGCAGCGATCCGGCGGCTGCCGAGCGGCCGATCGAGGTGATCACCGAGCTGCTGGAACCGAGGGACGGCGTGCGCCAGGAGCAGATCAAGGTGGTGGATCGGGGACGGGGCATCGATCCCGACATCCGCGACCACATGTTCGAACCGTTCATCAGCACCAAGGAAACCGTCGGCGTGGGCATGGGTCTGACCGTCGCCCGGCACAGCCTGCGCGGCGCCGGCGGCGAGGTCACCATGGAGGACCGCCCGGGCGGTGGGACGGTCGCGGTACTCGTGCACCCGGTGGAGCAGAAACCCAGGCGCCGGACGGACCGCTAGGCAACCGGGAGCCCTTGGCAGATGGCAACATTCGCCTTTATCGGCGCCGGCCGCATGGCGTCGGCCATGGTCGGCGGACTCTTAAGCCGGAAGGTGGCGGCGCCCGGCGACATTGCCTGTATCGGGGGGAATGACGATACGGCCCTGATCCTGGCCCGGCGTACGGGCATCACCGCCGCCGGCGATCTGGCGGCTTTGCTGACCGATGCCGACACGGTCGTGCTGGCCTGCAAGCCCCAGCAGCTCGCCGGGCTCGATCCGCGGCTGGCCGACCTGGCGGCCGGGCGCCTCGTCATCTCGATCCTGGCCGGCAAGCCCCTCGCCCGTCTCGCCCGTACGTTTCCCCGGGTGCGCAATCTCGTGCGCGCCATGCCGAACACTCCCGGCCAGATCGGCGCCGGCATCACCGGGTGGTGCGCCCTGCATCCCCTGGCCCCGGACGATCACCGGCGGGTCGACACCGTCCTCGGCGCGCTCGGTCACACGGTCGAGTTGGAGGAAAAATTCCTCGACGCGGTCACCGCCCTCAGCGGGAGCGGTCCCGCCTTTCTCTTCGAATTCGTGGCCGCCCTGCGCGACGGCGGCGAGGCGGCCGGGCTGCCGCGAGCGGTGGCGGCCCGCCTGGCCCAGGAGACCGTGCTCGGGGCGGCGCGGCTGCTCGCGGCCAGCGGTGCCGAGCCCGAGGTCCTGCGCGATCAGGTGACCTCCCCGCATGGCACCACCTTTGCGGGCCTGCAGCGCATGGCCGCGCGGGGGTTTCGCGACGTGCTCCGCGAAACCGTGCTCGCGGCCAAGACGCGATCAGAGGAGCTTTCGCGTGAGGAGTGACGGCCGATGAGCACGCTGGGACGCGGACGAATTCTGGTCACCGGGGGAGCCGGGTTCATCGGCAGCGCACTGGTGTGGGCCCTCAACGAACGCGGGCTGACGGACATCCTCATCACCGATTTCCTCGGCCAGGATGACAAATGGCGAAACCTCCGGGCGCTCAAATTCGCGGATTACGTGGAGGCCGACGTCTTTCGCGCACGGCTGGGCGACACCCCCAAGGCCTTCGGACGGTTTGCGACCGTGTTTCACCTCGGCGCCTGTTCCTCGACCACCGAGCGCAACGCGGCCTACCTCGCCGACAACAACTACGCCTACACCAAGGAACTGGCCGCCTGGTCCCTCACCCAGGAGGCGCGTTTTGTCTATGCCTCATCCGCGGCCACTTATGGCGACGGTGGCACCGGGATGGAGGACGATGACGCCGGACTGGAGCGGCTCCGTCCGCTTAACATGTACGGATACTCCAAGCACCTTTTCGATCTCTACGCGCAACATCTGGGCATCCTCGGCCGGATCGCCGGGTTGAAATACTTCAACGTTTTCGGGCCGAACGAAGGGCACAAGGGCGACATGCGCTCGCTGGTGCACAAGGCCTTCGGGCAAATCCAGACCCACGGCCGCGTGCAGCTCTTCAAGAGTTACCGGCCCGAATTCCGGGATGGCGAACAGCGGCGCGATTTCCTCTACGTCAAGGACGCCGTCGAAATGACGCTGCATTTCGCCGACCAGGGCCGGGAGGCCGGCGGCCTCTACAATGTGGGCTCGGGCGAGGCCAGCACGTGGCTCGATCTCACCGGGGCGATCTTTGCCGCCCTCGGACGCCCGCCGCAGATCGAATTCATCGACATGCCGGCGGATCTCCGCGACCGGTACCAGTATTTCACCCGGGCGGACATCGGGAGGCTGCGCCGCACCGGTTACACCCGGCCGGTCACCCCGCTCGCCGAGGCGGTGCGCGACTACGTGCAGGGATATCTCGTACCCGGCAAACATCTCGGCGAATAGCCGGGACAGACCCGGACCACGACCGGTTGAGAACGCCGGCCGGAATCACGCCCGCCAGCCATCCTGGCATCACCCCGGCGGGAACGCCGGTCGGGAGAGGATTCGCGGTCCCCCCCGGGTCCAGTCACGGCACCTTCAGCAAATCTTCGGGCGACCAGGGTCCGCTGTGTCCCGCCACGGCGGCGCGGACTTCCTTCACCTTGTCGGCGGATACGGCGGGCGCTTTGTTGCCCCACTCGGAACGCACGTAGGTCAGCACATCGGCGATCTGCTCATCCCGCAGCACCGGCCCGAAGGGTGGCATGGTGTTGTTGAAATGCTCGCCCTTGACCGTGATCGGGCCCGAGACGCCGTCCAAGGGGATGCGGATCAAACGCTCCTCGGGTCCCTGGACCCACTCGGATCCCGCCAGCGGCGGATAGACGTTGGGCAGGCCAAGCCCGGTCGGCTGGTGGCAGGCGGCACAGTTCGCGAGAAAGAGCCGCTTCCCGATCTCCCGCGGATTCGCCACCGGGGCCGCCTCCTGCATTCCGGGCAGAGCCTGCTCATTGTAGACCATCGGGTTGAATCCACCGGAATAACGGCCGAGGTAGATCGCCGAGAAAAGGATGCAGGCGCTCATCAGGCCCAGGAGCATGAGCGGCAGCGGGGAATAGCCCTCGGTGGGCTCGGGCTTTTCCCGCAGCAGGATGCCGTGCACCTGCTGGATCTGCTCATCCGAGGCACCCGCTTGTTCAAGCCGGGGATTCAGGGGGCGTTCGGCACTCATGGGGCGGCCGCCGTTTTCGGAGGTTGGTAGGGACGGGCCTCGGGAAACTCGTACGGGTCCTTCAGACTCAACATGTAGGCGACGAGCGCCTCGGCGCGCGGCGTCGGCACCAGTTCGTAGCCGGGTCGATCGAGGCCGTGCTGGCGCGCATAATCGGACGGCAGCTTGAGCGCGAGCGGCGACACCTGGCCCAACACCTTGCGATAGGTGAAGAGAAAACCAGACGGCGGCATGTTGGAGCCCGGCGAGGTCAACTGGGGATCAAAAAGGTGGAGATATTGCCAGTCGGCCGACGCCTGCCGGGCCCCGACGTTGCGCAGGTCGGGCCCGGTGCGCATGGAGCCGAGAAAGACCCGGGGTTCGTAAATGTAATCGCGGGCCACGCTCTGCCACTTGCCCCAACCGCGCTCCGTGTCCGCGCCGAATCCCGGACGCCGCACCTGCTGGGAGTGGCAGGTCATGCACTCCAAATCCTGGTAGACCATCCGCCCTTGCATCGCGAGGCCGGACGGCTTGTCGGGAAAGGGCTTGGCCTCGTTCGGGTCGTAGTAAGGCGTCAGGCCGCCGAATTGGATCTGGCTGGTCAGCACCAGGCCCACCCAGGAGAAGGCGAGCGTGAGGAAGATGCCAAGAAAGAGCAGCGGTCCCTTGTTCATCGCACGGGAGTGGCCTGCATGGCCGGGGGATTCCGAAACAACGTCGGCGCGGTCGCGCCCGCCGGACGCCGGGCGCACAGCATCCAGACCACGTTCACGACGAAGGCCAGATGGCCGATGGCCAGGATGATCCAGGCGACACTGCCCGCAAAAAGCCAGGGCACGGTGTGCCGCACGACCTCAAGAAAAGGCATGCTGGCCGTGTTCATCTCCAGCCCCTGGATCCAGCCGCCGACCGACAGCGCCACCCAGTACAGGGTCGAGCCGATGGCCGCGGCCCAGAAATGCGTCCGGATCAAGGTCGCCGACGGCCACTCCTTCAGGAGTAGACGCGGCAGCAGGTAGTAGATCGAGCCGAACATCACCA
>JBJKRD010000195.1:0-5856 GCA_046704925.1 Opitutaceae bacterium
TGGCGCCACCACGGCCGACCTGCTGCAGAACTTCAAAGGCGACGTCGTCGGTATCCTCCAGGCCGTTTCCCATCAATGGAAGTGGGAGGTCGCCTACGACCGCGAGCAGGGGGTCATCACCATCCACGGCCCGGAAGCCAAGGACTGCTTCTGTCCGCTGATCGACGCCCGTTACACCCCCAAGTCAGCTTGCGAGTGTTCGCTGGGATGGAATCAATACGCTTTCGAGACCGTCTCCGGCCGCACGGCGCGGGTCGAACTGAAGGAATCGGTGCTGCGCGGCGGCCGGCGCTGCTCGTTTGAGGTCCGTTTGGGCGATCGGCCGGCCGGCAACACATGACGTCCAGGATCTTTGGACCTGTAGGTCGGGGTTCACCCCCGACGCGTCGGGCGTAAAGCCCGACCCACGGATCATCGATGCGCAGACAATCGTGACTCTCCGTATGGAACGGTTGACCGCGATGTCCTTGCGCCCCACCGCGGCGACCGGGTGACATCGGCATGAAGATCCTGAGTCGTGCCAGCCTGCTCGCCACCGTCGACGCCTTCAACGCGGCCGCCTTCGGGGGCCGCCCTTGGCAGCACCAGGCCGCTGCGCTGGTCGCCTGGGTGGAGGGCCGCCTCGGCGCCGCCGGCGCCTATGCCGGCAGCTTCGCCCTGACCGGCACGGATTGGCGCCGGGAGTTTCGCCTTTTCACCGGCGAACCGATCCGCACGCGGGCCGCCCGGGCGCACATCATCGCCGAGGAGACCCTGCGCCTGCTCACCATCGTCCACGGCGAAACCGGCCTGGACTCTCCGGCCCGCCGCATCGGCGAAGGCCGTCTTGCCGACCGGATCTTCGGCCGCGCTGGCAGCCGGACCGCGATCGACGGCCTCTACTGTTGCGGAAAATGCTCCGTCGCGTTCTGGCGTTGCCTCGCGGCCGGGAGGAAATCGCCTATTGCTCCGCGCGGCTCCATCGGGCCCGCAAACTCTTGCAGGGGAAATCGGATCCCTTTTCGGCGAGACGCCGGCATTTGATCGACTTGGCCCTTCCCAAGAGCTAGACCCGCACCATTGCCCCGCGCCCGGTCTGTCCGGCCACGCCGTCGCCCGCGGGGTGGTCCCGACGCCCCCCGCTCGCCGGCATCCCCATGATCCCGATCCCGCTTCACTCCATGAGCACGAAAAACCACCCTCGACGACTGCCCTTCGCCGTCCTGACCTGCGCGCTCACCCTCGCGGGTCGCGCCGCCCCCGGCGCCGATGCGCCCCGCGAACGCCTGCTGATGGATTTTGGCTGGCGATTCCACCTCGGCAATGAGTGGGGCGCCGGGGAGAACCTGGCCAAGGCCGGCTCCGGCTTTGGCCCGACCACGCTCGCCTTCAGCGACGCCGGGTGGCGACAGGTCGATCTGCCGCACGACTGGGCGGTTGAGCTGCCGTTCGACCCCAAGGCCGACGCCTCGCACGGCTTCAAGCCCGTCGGTCCCGGCTTTCTGCAGAACAGCATCGGCTGGTACCGCCGCCCGTTCACGCTGGCGGCCTCCGACGCCGGCCGGCGGTTGTGGCTCGAATTCGACGGCGTCTTCCGGGACTGCACGGTGTTCGTCAACGGCTGGTTCGTGGGGCATCACGAAGGCGGCTACAACGGCTTCCGCTACGACATCACGGACGTCGCCAACTGCGGCGGCGAAAACATCCTGGCCGTCCGGGTGGACGCGTCGCAATCGGAAGGCTGGTTTTACGAAGGCGCCGGCATCTACCGCCACGTCTGGCTGGTGAAGACCGGTCCCCTGGCCGTCGCCCCGGACGGCGTGTTCGTTTATAGCCAGTTTCCGGGCAACGTGCCCGAGGGTCCGGCGGAGCTGCATCTCCAGACGAGGCTGCTCAACGCAACCCCGGCGGCCGCGGAGGCCATGGTGCAATGGCAGGTGACCGATCCGCAGGGTCAGGTGGTCGCCGAGGCCAGCCAGCCCGTGACGGTCGCCGCCCAATCCAACGGCGAGGTGCAAGGCGCGGCCTCGATCGCCGCGCCTGAGCTTTGGTCGCCCGAGACGCCGAGACTCTACCATCTTGTCACCATGGTCACGAACGGCGATCAGGTCGTCGACCGGGTCACCACCGAGTTTGGTATCCGCACGGTGGGCTTCGATGCCAACCGCGGGTTCCTGCTCAACGGCCGGCCCTATGTGCTCAAGGGCACGTGCAACCACCAGGATCACGCCGGGGTGGGCGCCGCGTTGCCCGACCGGCTCCAGTATTTCCGCATCGCCCGGTTGAAGACGATGGAGTCGAACGCCTACCGCACCGCGCACAACCCGCCGACCCCGGAACTGCTCGAGGCGTGCGACCGCCTCGGGATGCTCGTGATGGACGAAAGCCGCCTGATGGGCAGCGACGCCCGGCATCTGGCCATGTGGAAGGAACAGGTCCGGCGCGACCGCAACCATCCGAGCGTCGCGATCTGGTCGATTGGCAACGAGGAATTCTCCGCCCAGGGCACCGCCATCGGCGGCCGCGTCGCGGCGACCATGCAGGCCCTGGTCAAGCGCCTCGATCCCACGCGTCCCGTCACCTACAACTCCACCCTCGGCAACGAATTCGATCCCATCAACGCCGTCATCGAGGTGCGCGGCTGGAGCTACCGCCTCGGCGTCGACCGGATGGATGCCTACCACGCCGCCCACCCGCAACAGCCCAACGTCGGCAGCGAGCAGGGCAGCACCGTGAGCACGCGGGGCATCTATGCCAACGATCCGGCGCGCGGGTACCTCAGCGCCTACGACGACAACGTCACGTCGTGGTCCAACACCGCCGAGCAATGGTGGAGCTTTTTCGCCCCGCGGCCCTGGCTCTCGGGCGGCTTCATCTGGACCGGTTTCGATTACCGCGGCGAGCCGACGCCCTACAGCTGGCCGTGCATCAATTCCCACTTCGGCGTGTTCGACACGTGCGGGTTCCCGAAGGACAACTTCTGGTATTACCTGTCGTGGTGGACCGATCAGCCGGTGCTGCACCTCCTGCCGCATTGGAACTGGGCGGGACGCGAAGGCCAGCCGATCGATGTCCGCGCGCTGAGCAACTGCGACGAGGTCGAGCTGTTTCTCAACAGCCGCAGCCTCGGCCGCCAGCGGATGCCGCGGTACTCGGAACTCAAGTGGCAGGTGCCCTACGCCCCCGGGACGCTCTCGGCGAAGGGCTACCGCGATGGACGCGTGGTGGCGGAGACCAAGGTCGACACCACGGGCGCGCCGGCTTCCGTGCGGCTCACGCCGGACCGCGCAACGATCCACGCCGACGGGCAGGATCTGTCGGTGGTGACGGTCGCCATCGTCGACGGTCAGGGGCGCGTCGTGCCCACGGCGGAAAACCCCGTGGCCTTCGCGCTCGAAGGCGCCGGCCGGGTCATCGGCGTCGGCAACGGCGACCCGAGCTGCCACGAGCCGGACGTCTATTTTTCAGCGCCCGCCCACCGCACCGTGGCCGTCGGCCCCTGGCGCTGGCACCAGGTCGCCGATCCCTACGCCGCCGACCTGCCGGAGGAGAAGGCGGACTTTGACGACTCGGCGTGGCCGACGACGGACGTGAACGCAGACGCCGGCCCGCTGGCCAACCGTGAAAGCGGCGTATTCCGCGCCCGCATTGACATTCCGGCAGAGGTTCTGGCGGCGCCGGCGGTCGAGCTGTGGTTTGGCAAGATCGACGGCGATGCGTCGATCTGGGTGAACGGGCAGCGACTCGGCGTCTCCAACGATCCCAGCGCCCCCGCCCTGTTCAGTGTGCAAAAGCTCCTCCAGCCGGGGGCAAACACCATCGCCGTCGCCATGAAGGCCTACAACGACACCGGCGGATTGGCGAAGGGGGTGGCGCTCCGGGTGATCGAGCCGCCGGCGCCCGTGCACTGGAGCCGCAGCGCCTTCAACGGCCTCGCCCAGATCATCGTCCAGTCAACCCGCGAAAGCGGTGCGATCAAATTGACCGCCCGGTCCCCGGGGCTGCAACCGGCCGCCATCACGCTGGCAACCGAGACCGTTCCGCTGCCTCCGGCGGTCCCATAACAGATTCAGCGCGACCCGGAACTCCGAGTCCGCCGAACGGGCCGCCGGTCCGACCGACCCCGCGCTTTGGAGGGCCGGGCGCCGTCCCGGCCACGGAACGGCGGGGAATCCCCTGGCCAAATTCGGGCAGCAACGTCCCGATCGGTCCGTGTGCCGGACGAGCTTTGAGTGCCGATCTGAATCGTTCACACTTTCGGACGGGCGACGACAAAGCCCGCCCTGTCGCGCACCCATTCGACGGAGCTCTTGGCCCGGGCCGTTCGGCCGAGCCTCTCGACATGCTCGAGGCCTTGATCCTTTCGAAACGGCTCGCGGCCGAGGCCTCTCCGGTCCGAACCATGCAGTTCGCGTACGAATCTCGAACGATCCTGCCCACACCATTTGGTGGATGTAGGGCCGGCGCTGGTCGCCGGGCCGCCTTCATCGGTAAACTCGGCCTGCCCCGCCGCCTCGGCGGGGCAGCCCTACACCCATGTGAATCGCTCCGGATTAGGGAAAGATGTTCAGCTTTGAACGTTCGCAGGCGGCCGATTCTTCCCTTTACACGTATCATCGAATCCGTATCCGATGATATGTTCATGGATGCCGACCGGCCGATCTCCGAGCTGTTTGCGCAGCGGCGCGCGCTGCGCTCGCTCGAATTCTTTCCGCCCAGGGACGACGCCGGCGTCGAGGCGCTGCGGCAGACCGCCGCCGCGCTGCGCCGCATCCGGCCGGATTTCGTCTCGGTCACCTACGGCGCCGGCGGTGGCACCCGCGAGCGGACGGCGCAGATCTCGGCCCTGCTGAAGACGGAGTTCGGCTTCACGGTGATGCCGCATCTCACCGCCGTGAGCCACACGCGGGCGGAAATCGCTGGCATCGCCGACGCCCATTACGCGGGCGGCATCCGCAACATCATGGCCCTGCGCGGCGACGTGCCGAAGGAGCTGTCGGCCGCCGACGCATTCAAGGACGGGTTGCGCTTCGGCTGCGACGTCGTCGGTCTCCTCAAGCGCCTGCATCCCGATCTTTGCCTGGGCGTCGGCGGCTATCCCGAGAAGCACCCCGAGGCGCCCTCACCCGAGGTCGACCTCGCGTACCTGAAACGCAAGGTCGAGGCCGGCGCCGCCTTCGTCACCACCCAGCTCTTCTTCGACAACGACGTATACCTTCGCTTCGTGGATCGTTGCCGCGCAACGGGGATCACGGTGCCGATCGTGCCGGGCATCATGCCGGTGCTTTCGCTCAAGCAGATCCGGCGCATCACCGGCCTTTGCGGGGCCGCGCTGCCGGCGCGCCTGTTGACCCGACTCGAGGCAGCCGGCGACCAGCCCGAGATCGTGGAGAGCATCGGCATCGACTGGGCGTTGACCCAGATCCGCGAGCTGCTGACCCGCGGGGCGCCCGGCTATCACCTCTACATCCTGAACCGCGCGAAGAGCGCGCTGACCCTCGCCGCCGGCCTGGCGGCGTGATGGATCCCGGGGCCGGGGAACGTTGAGAGGTGACCGATGCCGGGCTTGTTGGCGACTGCCGTCGGGGACAGCATGGTCCGGCATTCGGTCTGCCGCCTTATTCGCCAATCGTCAAAGGACCTTGAGGAACTCTTCTGTCGGGGCAATTCATAAGGGGGCAATCATGAGTGCCCAAAACAGCGGTTAGAAAAGAATAGAGCCGCGGTGATGGAGGGGTGAAGGCGCAATTCATAAGGGGTCAGGTTTTAAGTATTTCACTTTGGCACTCCCGACTTGATCAAAGCGCGGCGGATCCGGCCGACGTACTGACTCACCGCCACCGGGCTGCCCATGTGTAGCCGCTCGGCGATCCAGCG
>JBJKRD010000196.1:0-4501 GCA_046704925.1 Opitutaceae bacterium
CATGCAGTTCGCCCGCGCCACGTTGCGGGCCAAGGAGCTGGCCATCCGCTCGTCGCTCGGCGCCACCCGCACCCGCCTCGTCCGCCAGATGCTCACCGAGAGCCTGCTGGTCGCCGTCCTCGGGGCCGCGGTGGGCGTGGCCCTGGCGTTCGAGGCGACGGGATACCTCAACGCCGCCACGCACAATTCCGACAATCCGATTCCGGCCTACATTGTGTTCAACCTCGACCGGCCCGTGCTGCTGTTCGTGCTCGGCGCCACCCTGCTGTCCGCCCTCGCCTCGGGGTTCATCCCCGCCTGGATGTCGTCGCGCACCAGTGCGGTGTCGGCACTGAAGGAGGGCGGGCGCGGCAACACCAACCGGGCCGTCATGCTCATCACCCGCGGCCTCGTGGTCTCGCAGATCGTCGTCACCTGCCTGCTGCTGGTCGGCGCCCTCTTGCAGTTGCAGTCCATCCTCCGGCGCGACCGCATCGCCTGGGGCTATGACACCAACGCCGTCCTCACCGCGCGCATGGCGCTGATGGAAGGGGAGTATCCGACGCCCGGGGCCCGCAAGCTGTTTTTCGACCGGCTGATGCAGGAGTTGCGCTCCGATCCGGAATTTGCCGATGCCGCCCTGACCAACCGCTTCCGCATGGCGTTCTCCGGCTTCGCCCCGATCGAGATCGAGGGCCGGGCCTACCCGACCAACAGCGACCGCCCCAACGCCAATTTTGAACAGGTCAGCGAACACTACTTCGCCACGCTCGGCGTGAAGCTGCTCGCGGGCCGGGACTTCGCCCTCGACGACCGCGACCAAAAGCTGCCGGTGGCGATCGTCAACGCCGCGTTCGCCCGGAAATACTTCGGCAACGAGAGCGCGATCGGCCGGCGCTTCCGCACCGTGGGCAACAAC
This sequence comes from Opitutaceae bacterium, assembly GCA_046704925.1. Classification (GTDB taxonomy): domain Bacteria; phylum Verrucomicrobiota; class Verrucomicrobiia; order Opitutales; family Opitutaceae; genus Fen-1467. The sequence continues at coordinate 899 of JBJKRD010000196.1, forward strand.
GGCGAGTTGTTCGGGCCCTGGCGGACGATCATCGGCGTCGTGCCGACCGTCCGGATGCTCGGGCCGTTCAACAACCCGCAGGTCGATGACACCGGTTTCTATGTGCCCTACTTCGCCAACGTCTTCGGGCCGGTGCAGGCGATGCCGGCCACCCAGCAGTTTGCCACGGTGCTGGTGCGCCCGCGCGGCGGCGGCAACCTGGGCCTACGCGCCGCGGCCCTCGGCACCGCCCTGCAGCACGAGGTCAACAAGATTGATCCCGATCTGCCGCTGTATTTCGTCGGCACGGCCCGGGACAACCAGGACAGCTTCCTCGGCGTCACCCGCATCACCGCCACCATGTTCACCATCTTCGGCCTCGTCGCGGTGACGCTGGCCTCGGTGGGCCTCTACGGCGTGATGTCGTTCTCGGTGAACCAGCGGACCCAGGAATTCGGCATCCGCATGGCGCTCGGCGCCGACCATGCCGGCATCCTGCGCCTGATCCTCCGGCAGGGCGGCATCCAGCTCCTCATCGGCCTCGCCGGCGGCCTCGGCCTGACCGCCACGATCGCGGTGGCCTTCCGCGAGGGCATTGCCAACCAGCTTTTTGACATCAGCCCGCTCGACGCGGCCACGTACCTCGCGGTGACGCTGCTCCTCGCGGCGGTCGCCTTCGTCGCCACCATCGTTCCGGCCCTGCGCGCCGCGCGCGTCGACCCGATGGTCGCCCTGCGGGCGGAGTGAAGGAAATGGCAACTGCCGAGTGCCAAGTGCCGAATGAGCAGAACCACGCGCCGCTTCCGCCACCCACCGGCCTCCGCATTCATCGCCCTGACTCCTGACCGCTGATCTCCGACTTCCGGTCCCGTGGTAGGTGATCCGAGGATCGCAAACTCGGCACTCGGCAATCGTCACTCGCAACTCCTCCTTATGCTCTCCGACCTTCGGTTCGCACTCCGCTCCCTCGCCCGGGCCCCTGGTTTTGTCGGCGTCGTGGTGCTGACGCTGGCGCTCGGCATCGCCGCCTGCACCGCCCTCTTCTCCGTCGTCGACGGCGTGTTGCTCCGCCCGCTGCCCTATCCCGCTCCCGGGCGCCTGGTCGTCATCCGCAGCACGCAGCTGCCCGCCTTTCCCGAATTCGCCGCCTCCCCGCCGGATTTCATCGACTGGGAGAGACAGGCCACCTCCTTTGCCGGCATGGCGGCCTTCACCGGCCAGCCGCTCATTCTCACCGGCCAGGCCGAGCCGCTGCGCCTGAAGGGCCTGCGCGTTACGCGGGACTACTTCCGCGTCTACGGCGTCCGGCCGGTGCTCGGGCGCGCCTTCCGCCCCGACGAGGACCTTCCCGGGAAGAACCAAGTCGTGATCCTGAGCTACGCCTACTGGCAGCGCGCCTGGGGCGCCTCGGACGCGATCATCGGCCGCACCCTGCAGCTCAACGACGAGCCGTGCTTGGTCGTCGGCGTCGCCCCGCCCGGCTTCGGCCAGGCGAACCAGCTCGACGCGTGGGTGCCGATGGCGTTCAGCGCCGCCGAGACCAGCAACCAGCGGCGCGACGGGCGCTACCTCGGTGTCGTCGGCCGACTCAAGCCGGGCATCCCGGTCGCGCGCGCCAATACGGAGCTGAAGGCCATCGCGGCCCGGATCGCGCAGGAGCATCCGGCGGAAGACAAGGGCTGGAGCGTTTCGGTGACGCCCATGCTTGCCTACTCCGTCCGCCACATCCGCGCGGCTCTTTGGATCCTGAGCGGCGCGGTCATCTGCGTGTTGCTCATCGCGTGCGCCAATGTCGCCAATCTGCTGCTGGCCCGCGGCGCCTCCCGGCAGCGGGAGGTCTCCATCCGCGCCGCCTTGGGCGCGGGCCGCGTCCGCCTCATGCGCCAGTTGCTCGCCGAGAGCCTGCTGCTGGCCCTGGCCGGCGGCGGCGCCGGGGTCCTGCTCGCCCGGTGGGGACTCGATGCCCTGCTGGCCCTGGCACCCAGCCTGCCGCGGGCGGGCGACATCCGCCTCGACGGCGGCGTGCTCGCTTTCGCCGTAGCCCTGAGCGCCACGACCGGACTGCTGTTCGGACTGGCGCCCGCCTGGCTGGCCGGCCGCACCGGCCCGGCCGAAGCGCTGAAGCAGGGCGGACGCGGAACCACCGAGGCGGGAGCGCGGGCCCGCCTTCGCCGCACCCTGGTGGTGATCGAAATCGCCGGCGCGCTGGTCCTGCTCGCCGGCGCCGGTCTGCTGGCGCGGAGCTTCGGACGGTTGACCCACGTCGACCCTGGCTTCGTCCCCGGACACGCCGTTGTGCTCCGGATGACGCTCCCGAAAAAGAAATACGATACGCTGGAAAAAAGGACCGCTTTCGTCGACGCGCTGCTGGCGCGTTTGCAGGCTTTGCCCGGCGTGCAGGCGGCAGGGCTTACCCAATCGATGCCGCTGATCAGCGACTGGGTCGAAGGGTTCGCCATCGAAGGTCGCCCGGCCGTCGACCCCCAGGATTTGCCCAATGCCAATTACTACGACGTCACCCCCGGGTATTTTCCGGCCCTGGGCGTGCGGCTGGTCCGGGGGCGCCTTTTCACCGCCGAGGACGACCGGCGGACGCCGCGCGTAGCCATCATCAACGAGACGCTGGCGCGCCAACAGTTTTCCCATCAGGATCCCATCGGCCAGCGCATCCGGATCACTGATGCGCCCGACCGGTGGCGGAAAATCGTCGGGGTCGTCGGCGACGTCACCCAGTACGGCGTGGATCAGGTTTCGCCGTGTCAGATCTACGAGCCCTATGCCCAGGCGCCGCAGGACACCCTCAACGTGGTGGTCCGCACGCGCGGTCCCGCCGCCGCCGTGCTCGGCTCCCTGCGTCCGGCGGTGTACGCCGTCGACAAGGATCAGCCGGTCGGCAGCATCCTGCCGCTCGAGACCATCCTGGCCGACAGCCTCACCCGCCAGCGATTCGCCACGACGTTGTTCAGCATCTTCTCGCAGGTCGCGCTGATCATCGCCGCCGTCGGCATCTACAGCGTGATGGCCTGGCACGTCGCCCAGCGCACCGTGGAATTTGGCATCCGCCTCGCGCTGGGCGCCCAGCCAGGCGACGTCCTGCGACTCGTGTTGGGGCAGGGATTTCGCCTGGTCGCGGCCGGCCTGCTGGCCGGCCTCGCCGGCACGCTCGCCGCGGCCCGGGCGCTCGGGGCCCTGCTTTATCACACCGATGCGTGCGATCCGGCGACCCTCGTTGCCGCCGCCCTCGTCCTTGCCGCCGTCGCCGTCCTCGCCTGCTGGCTGCCCGCGCGCCGCGCCACGCGCGTCGACCCCATGATCGCGCTGCGGGCGGAGTGAAGGAAATGGCAACTGCCGAGTGCCAAGTGCCGATTGCGGCAAAACACTTTCCGCCCCGCCCGTCGTCCGCCCGATGCCCTTCGGGCGCCCGCTCTTGACTTCCAGACCATAGGCCCACTGGCCGCCTGACTCGGCACTCGGCACTCGGCACTCTCGGGTAAATCCATAAGGGGTCAGGTTTTAAGTATTTCACTTTGGCACTCCCGACTTGATCAAAGCGCGGCGGATCCGGCCGACGTACTGACTCACCGCCACCGGGCTGCCCATGTGTAGCCGCTCGGCGATCCAGCG
>JBJKRD010000197.1:0-3027 GCA_046704925.1 Opitutaceae bacterium
CAATCGCTTGTCGCCAAGCTCGATCCAAAAAGTGCTACGCACCCCTCGAAAGTTCGGATCGAGAAACAGATGGCTGCCCAGGCTGGGATCGAACCAGCGACCAAGTGATTAACAGTCACCTGCTCTACCGCTGAGCTACTGGGCAACGCGGCAAAAAGAGGGTCTACAAGAAATTCCACCGGCACAATGTCAATCCCGTTGTACCGGCGGCCGGTTGATTGATCGGCCGATCGGCGTCCCGGTTGAGCCCGGTTTGCGAGCCGCTTGCCGGCAGCGGCTTGCGGCGGCCAGCGCGACCCCGAAAACCGTCAGGCGGTGCTTGTCTTCGTGCCGCGTTCGGTCGATGACTGGACCGCGTCGCCCGTTCTCCCATGCTCAAATCCGGCATCCTCAATCCCGGCGTGCTCAGCCTGCTGGCCCGCGTCCGCCACACCAACACCCTGGTCATCGCCGACCGCGGCTTCCCGTTCTGGCCGCAGATCGAGACGATTGACCTCTCCCTCGTCGATGACGTGCCCACCGTTCTCCAGGTGCTCGACGCCATCCGCCCCAACTTCGTGATCGGCCGGGCTTTCGCCGCCGAAGAATTCCGCCGGCACAACGACCCATCCCGGCTGGAGGCGCTCACTTCGCGGCTGGCGGGCGGGTCCCTGGTCTTTGAGCCGCACGTCGAGCTCAAGAAGCGCGTGCCCCACGCGGTCGGGCTCATCCGCACGGGCGACACCATCCCGTACGCCAACCTCATCCTCGAGTCGGCTTAATGCCTTCCCGTCCGTCCAGAAGCGGCGCTTCCAACCGGTGGCCGGCCGGCTTTCCGGTTGCGACCGACCGCCGCGACCGTACCCTCTCCGGCGTTACCCCACACCCGCCATGTGCCTAGCCGTCCCTGGCAAAATCGTGGAGATCTCCGGCGACGATCCCTATTTCCGCACCGGCCGGGTCAGCTTCGGCGGCGTGATCAAGCCGGTCAGCCTCGCCTGCGTGCCCGAGGCCAGGGTCGACGACTACGTGCTGGTGCACGTGGGCATGGCGCTGAGCGTCGTGGATGAAAAGGAGGCCGCGGAGGTCTTCACCTATTTGCAGGCGATGGGCGAGCTCGACGAACTGGCGGGGTCGCCGGACGCGCCGTCATGAAGTGGGTGGACGAGTTTCGCGACGCGGGGGCGGCGCGAAAACTGGCGGACGCGATCGCGCGCCGCGTCACCCGGCCGTGGACGCTGATGGAGATCTGCGGCGGCCAGACCCACAGCATCGTGAAGTTCGGCCTCGACGAACTGCTCCCCCCGTCGCTCACCCTGGTCCACGGGCCGGGTTGCCCGGTGTGCGTGACCCCGGTGGAGCTCATCGACGCCGCCGTCGCGCTGGCGGGACGGCCCGGGGTGACGATCTGCACCTTCGGCGACATGCTGCGCGTCCCCGGGACCGGCGTCGACCTGCTGACCGCCCGGGCGCGCGGCGGCGACGTGCGCATGGTCTATTCGCCGCTCGATGCCGTCGCCTTCGCGGCGCAAAATCCGGCGCGCGCGGTCGTGTTCTTCGCCGTCGGCTTCGAGACCACCGCGCCCGCCAACGCCATGGCCGTGCTGCAGGCGCGGCGCCTCGGGCTGAAGAACTTTTCCCTGCTTGTCTCGCACGTGCTCGTGCCCCCGGCCATCGAGGCGATCCTGTCCGCGCCGGACAACCGGGTGCAGGGATTTCTCGCCGCCGGTCACGTCTGCACCGTCATGGGCATGGCCGAGTACGGGCCGCTGGCCGCCCGCTTCCGCGTGCCGATCGTCGTCACGGGCTTCGAGCCGGTCGACATCCTCCGGGGCGTGCTGGATTGCGTCGAGCAGCTCGAAGCCGGCCGGGCCGAAGTGACCAACGCCTACGCCCGCGCCGTCCGGCCCGAGGGCAACCCGCATGCGCAGCGCGTCATGCGCGACGTCTTCACCACCGTCGACCGGAACTGGCGCGGCATCGGTCGCATTCCCCGGAGCGGCTTCGCCCTGCGCCCGGAGTTCGCCGACTTCGACGCGGCCCGGCGTTTCGCCGTGGCCGGCGACGGACCGCCGGAGGCGACGGAGTGCATCAGCGGCCTGATCATGCGGGGCGCGAAGAAGCCGCACGACTGTCCGGCATTCGGCACGCGGTGCACGCCGGAGCATCCGGTGGGCGCACCCATGGTCTCGACCGAGGGCGCCTGCGCGGCCTATTACCGTTACCGGCTCCGCAAGCCCGGCCCCGCGCCGGCCACCGCCTGAGACCCTTCCCGGCCAGCCCGGGGGGCCGGAGGCGGTTCGCGTCCGCCGACGGGCGATCCGCTCAACAGATGCGCGGCAGTTGTTCGCCGCGGAGGCGGTCAAGGATGCGGTCGACGCCCACCACGCTGCGGAGGGTGACTTCGCCGGGCGGGTCCGCGCGCACCCCGCCGATCACCGCCGGGGGTCCGCCGGGAGCGGTCCGCGCCAGCGCCTCCAGCGCGATGCCGGCCTGCGCCGCCGGCACGATGGCGATGAACCGGCCCTCGTTGGCGACATAGAGCGGATCCAGCCCAAGAATTTCGCACGCGCCGCGCACCGGCTCCGAAACCGGCACGGCGTCCCCGGTCAGCGCCGCCGCCACCCCGGCGGCCTCCGCGATTTCAATCACGGCGGTGGCGAGGCCGCCGCGCGTCAGGTCCCGCAGGCAATGGACCTCCACGCCCGACGCGAGCAGCGCCTCCACCGCGGCCCACAGCGGCGCGCAATCGCTTGCAATCGGCGATTCGAACGCGAGGCCCTCCCGCTGCGCGAGAATGGCCATGCCATGGCGGCCGATGTCGCCGCTCAGCAGGATGGCGTCGCCCGGACGCACCGCGGCGGGCCCGATCGCCCGTCCGTGCTCCACCCAGCCGACGCCCGCCGTGTTCACGTAAAGGCCGTCCCCCTTGCCCCGTTCCACGACCTTGGTGTCGCCGGTCACAAACTCGACCCCGGCGGCCCGGGCCGCCGGGGTCGAGTTTGTGACCGGCGACACCAAGGTCGTGGAACGGGGCAAGGGGGACGG
>JBJKRD010000198.1:0-5668 GCA_046704925.1 Opitutaceae bacterium
CGACCCCGGCGACCGTTATGAGATCGAGTTTCTGCCCGCGTTGCCCAAAGCGTGGCCGGCCGGCTCGGTCAGCGGCCTGCGCGCCCGCGGCGGCTTCGAGGTCAGCCTGGCGTGGAAGGACGGCAAGCTGGGCACCGCCACGGTGCGGTCGCTCGCCGGCCATCCGGTCCGGCTGCGCTACGGGGACGCGACCCGCGACCTGGAGCTCAAGGCCGGCGAAAGCTTCACCTGGGACGGGCAGTGAGGCCGGTAGCCGGGGTCGGCCGGTCCGCCGAAGGCTTGGCGAAGGTGGGCGACCCCGGCCACAGATCTCCTACCGTCCCGAAGCGTCGGCCCACGTGAAGCTGGCGCCGTTCTTGCGGTCGGGGGTGGCGCCGCGGGCCTGGGCGTTGAGGAGGCCGTTGGCCTGGGGATCGACGGCGAGGCAGCGGTCGGTCACCAACGACAGCAGCATGATGTCGCCGCTTTCCATCTGCTCCCACTGGAAGGCCGCGGCGTCGCCGCGTTCGGTCTTGACCAGGCGGACATCGGCCGCTTCCCCGGCCCCGGTGACGGTCACAAACCCGCTGCCGTCCTCCGCCTCCAGCGCAATCCGTCCCCGGCCGCGATCCACCACGCGAAAATGGGCCGCCGCCGGGTCGCGCGGCGGTGTCGGCATCGCGCGCAGCAATCCGTTCCACACCGCAAGCTGCCGGCCGTCGGCCAACGAGGTCAGCGTGATCGTCTTGCCAAGCGGGATCGGCCGGCCGCGGCCGTTGGCCCGCGGTTCGTCGACGCGGAAGTTGTCGAAGTCGGCGTACCCGCCCGCGGCCTCCTGCGTGTTGAAATTGAAGAGCGCCAAGCGCACGCCTTGGAACGTCTTCAACTGGAATACCAGCGGCAGCGGGGTGCCGATGGGCTGAAATCGCGTGCCGTCGAGGCTGTAGCTGAACGCGCCCTTTTCGGTGTCGAAATCGCAGTGGACACGCAGCCAGACGCGGGTGCCGGCGAACGCGACCGTCTGCGTCTCCCCGTGCGTCTGATCGAACCACAGAATCTCCGAATCGTGGTCACCACGCCTGACTCCGAGGCACGCGTACGGCAGGTTGAGCAGCGCCAGGCCGGCGTGATCGCCGGGCTTCATCCCCGCCGTGGCGAGCTCGACGGTGGCGATCGACTCGGGCCCGATCGCCCGCTGGGTCAGCGAATCACGCGCCATCCAGAAGGATCTGGCCCCGAGGGCGTGCAGGCGCAGCACCCCGGGCTTTTCGGTCAGCGACCACCTGGTGTCATCCGGCACGTGGTTCCACTGCCAGATCGGCTTGAGCCGGGGGCCGGAAAAATCGTCGTTGCGGTCGTAGGGCGCATGCGGGGCGGAGCGGTAGCCGGTGTCGGGCTTGACCCAGGTGAGCGGCGAACGGGTGAGGTTGCCCGACAGGCCGAAGTACGGCCAGCCGTCGCGCCAGGTGATGGGCGACAGGCACGTGAGCCGGCCGACGGAGTTGTGGTCCATCATCGACAGACCCCACCACTGGCCGGACGGGGTCTCCACGATGCCCCCCTGGTGCATCGCCATGGATCCGATCGCATCGGGGCGCGGCGGCACCAGGTGGATGCCGGGCTCGCGGCCGAGGCCCTGCAACCGCCACCCGGTCCCGACGCCGAAGCTTTCCTCCGCACTGGTCGTCGTAACCTCGTAGGGTCCTTCCGGGCGATCGGCGCGGGCGACGACCTCGTAGCACAGGGGGTCGTAATTCGCGCTGAAGATGTAGTAGCGCCCGTTGATGTGGTAAAAGTGCGAACCCTCGCCCATGCCGCTGCCGGCTGGAATCAGCACGCGCTTCGTGCCGGGGACGATGTCGCTCAGGTCCGGCTTGAGTTGCGCGAACTCGATCTGGTTGTAGCCCCACACGATGTAGATCTTGCCGTCATCGTCGAACAGCACCGAGAGGTCGTGGAACGAGCCGCCCATCTCCGATTGGGTCCAGGGCCCGGCCGGGTCGGTGGCCCGGAAGAGCTGCGTCTTCTGCCCGTTGACATTGGAGAAAATGTAGAAGGTGCCGTCATGGTAGCGCAGGCAGGGCGCCCAGATGCCCTGGCCGTAGATTTCGCCGCCCTGCAGCCGGTACGCGGGTCCGAGATCGAGCCGGTGGAGCGCGTAGGTGAGGAACTCCCAGTTGACCAGGTCGCGCGAGCGCAGGATCGGCAGTCCCGGCATCGCATGCATGGTCGTCCCGGTGAGATAATAGTAGTCACCCACGCGAATCACGTCCGGGTCGGAGAACTCGTCGTAGAAGAGCGGGTTCGTATAGGTGCCGTTGCCATTGTCGGCCATCCAGGTGGTGCGGGCCGGCGTGGTGGAGCCCGCTGCGTCCGTGTCGGCGGCACGCGTCCCCGTCACCATCGCGAGGGCGACCACCACGGTGGCGATCACGCCACCCGGGGAGACTCGATGCGTGTTCATGGGAATCCTTTGGTCAGGGCACGAGGCGGCGAGCGCAGTCCCGGCTGCGGGGACGGCCGGGCGGGGCGGCCGCCGCCGCTCAACGGAAGATCCGCTGGACAAAGTGGTAGAGGTTGCTGCCCCAAGTGTGGGGATCGTGGCCGAAACCGTCGACATTCCAGATGTGGGGCACGCCGTGTGCCTTGAGATAGGCGTGGACGCCCTGGGAGATGTCGATGAGGTGATCCCGGTTTCCGGCCGAAAGATAAAGGAGCTTCAGTTGGGCACGGGCGGCGGCCGGGTCAGGCACAAGCTCGGCGGGCGGCTTCGTGTTGGGGGCGGCGGAAAAGGAGCCGAGCCAGGCGAACTTGTCCAGATGCGCCAGACCGAAATCGAGCGTCTGGCCGGCGCCCATCGACAGACCGGCGAGCGCCCGGTGCCGCCGGTCGGTGTAGGTGGAGTACTTCGCCTGCACGGCCGGGATGAGGTAATCAAGCAGATCGCCCTCGAATTTGGCGAAGCCGGCGATCTTCTCGGGCGCAAAGGGGTTGCCCGTGGCGCGGTCGTCGGGCAGCGCCCGGCCGTTGGGGAAGACGACGATCATCGGCACCATCTTGCCGTCGGCGAGCAGGTTGTCGAAAATGTTCGCGGGCGACACGAAGCGGATCCACTCGGTCTCGTCGCCGCCGATACCATGCAGGAGGTAGAGCACGGGGTATTTCTTGTCGGGCGTGTAGCCGGGCGGCAGGTAGACATTGGCATGACGCTGAGTGCCGGTGACCTTCGACCAGTAGACGAACGGCTCGATGCGGCCGTGCGGAATGTCTTCGCGCCGGGCCTTGTAGCCGGGCGGCGCATCGGGGAAAGCGCGGACATCGTCGGGTCCGAGCACGATGGGCCGGGGGGCGCGGGCGTGGCCTGCTTCCGGTGCAGCCGGTTTGGGTTTCTCCGGCGTTTGGGCGGTCGCGGTGGCCGCAAGCAGCAGGGCGGAGAGGAGGGGGATCAGGGATCGATGCATGGGTCGGAGGATCGGGGTTCGGAGGTGGAGGCTGAAGGGGCCGAAATGATTTTCCAGGCTTTGGCGTGACAGGGGACCGTGAATAAGCAGCGCAGGCTTCCAGCCCCGCCGAGGCGGCGGGGCCAGCCTCTGAACAGAAGGGCCGGCAGGATGCCTGCGCTACGGTTCGTCGTCATCACCGGGTTCTGCCAGGTTCAATAACTGAAGCTGACCCAATCCACGCCCACGGGGTCCGGGCCGGCTTGGGTGACGACGAGGTCGTGGACTCCGGCCGGAACCTTTTGCACGCCCGTCCTGACGACGGCCCAGGCGGAACCCGGGGCGATCCGCACCCGGGCAAGCGCGGGACCATCCTCCCGGTCCAGGCGGATTTCGATCACTCCTCCGGCCGGGGCAACGGCCCGCACCGTCACCGTCTGCAGGGCACCCTTGCCGAAGTCGACGTCGTTGAACCGCACCCAGGCGGCATTGCCCGCCAGGGCAACCTTCCAGCCCGCGGGCGGGTTGGCCGCATCGAGGAAAGACACGGATCCGCCTTCGCGGCTGATCGCGCTGTACCGGTCGATTTGGATTTGGCCGGTCGCTTCGACGATCCCCACACCGCGCAACGTTGGAATGACCTTCCGGATCGTGCCGTCGGCATTGAAGGTCAGACGGTCGGCCCGGATGGAACGGGCCTTGTCGAAGTTCGGCGACAGGTCCTGATCGTGGTAGAAGAGGTACCACTGCCCGCGGAATTCGACGACCGACGGTTGGTTCGTCCAGCAACCATCGGGCGACTCGTCCATGAGCACGCCGGCCGGCCGGTAGGGCCCCAGCGGATGCTCGCTCATGGCGTATTCCAGCCGCTCGGACCGGTTCGCCGCGTGCGGGTACGCCAGGTAATAGATCCCGTTCCGCGCAAAGACGAACGGCCCCTCGATGAGGCCCTCGGTCGGCAGGTGCTCGATCACCTGCGGCGGTCCGGCCACCGCCAGCAGGTTGGCCTGGAGCTTCGCGACGAAGATCTTGTGCGCGGCGTAGAACAGGTACGCGCTGCCGTCCCGGTCAAGGAACACGCAGGGATCGATCCCGCGCACGCCGGCAATGGGTTCCGGTTCGGGCTGGAAAGGACCGTAGGGCTGGTCGGCAATCGCCACGCCGATCCGGAATCCGCCCGTGCGGGCCAGCGCCGGAAAATAGAAGTAGTATTTCCCGTTGCGGGCGACGCAGTCCGGCGCCCACATGGCGTAGGAGTCGGGTTTGACCCACGGGACCTCGTTCTGGCTGACGATGACGCCATGGTCTTTCCAATCGGTCAGGTTGGCGGAGGAAAAGACGTGATAATCCGCCATGCAAAACCACCCGGGACGCCCCTTGCCCGGCACGGCAATGATGTCGTGGGAGGGATAGACGTAAACCTGGCCTTCGAATACCCGCGCCGACGGATCGGCGGTGAACTGATCCATGATGAGCGGATTGGTGGCGCGGGCGGCGCCGGCGGGAAACAATCCGGCGATTGCGACCGCCAACAGGAGACGGGCGGGAGCCTTCATGGCGTCATTGTGCCTCGGAGCGCCTGAACCGGTCGCGGGGCTTGCTTCTACACCGGCATGATCCGGCTCACGGCCGTTTCACGCCGACGACGATTTGCGCGAACGAATTGGCCGGGAAGACGAAGTGCAGCGTCGAGCCGGCGGCGGGCACCTGCTCGACCTTGGGCGGGTAGGTGTCGCGCGCCTCATAGGTGTAGGGCCGGTTGTCGGTATCGCTGCTGGTGATCTCGCTGACCGTGGCCGGACCGGAGAACGTGCCGGTGACGCTGTTGATGTCGGCCGCGATGGCCTTGTCCTTGTCGCGATTGACGACGTTGATGACCACCTGATTCGTTTGCGGATCGTAGACGGACGACACGTCGAGGTAGGGGATGTGGGTGTAATAGTCGCTGGTGCTGAACGTGTCGCAGTCGACCAGCGCAGCGAGCGCCTCGCCGCGGCAGCGGGTGGAGAAGAGCTTGAAGGCATAGAAAGTCGGCGATTTGTAGGTCTGGCCGGTCTTCATGTCGCGGCCGAGGATGGAGGTCAGCAGGGTGTAGTTGGCCATCTTGACGACGTCGGCATGGCGGATGAACGCGTTGAAATACTCCGCCAGCGCCAGGGTCGAAAGGTGGCCCCCGCGGTAGGGCGGCGCCCACTCGTCGATCGAGAGGTACATCGGTCCGCCTTTCCGGACGTCGGCCACGGCCTTGA
>JBJKRD010000199.1:0-8774 GCA_046704925.1 Opitutaceae bacterium
CCCCATACTCGTCAACTTGCACCCCGGCATATCCCGCCTCGCGCCCCTGCCGCCCCCGGCGACCCGCGGCGCGCCGCCGGTCGCCGCCGCCGAAGCGATCCCCCCGCCCCTGGGCCTGCAGCGGGCCAATCCGCTGGTGGGCGGCAATTCCGTGCGGTTTCTCAGCTGCGGTGAGGACGCCTTCGCCGAGCTCGAGCGCCAGATCCGGGCGGCGCGGCACCGCATCGACGTCATGACCTTCATCCTGGGACGCGACGACACCGGGCGGGCGATCGTGGAACGCCTAGCCGAGCGCGCCCGCGCCGGCGTGAAAGTGCGCCTGTTGCTCGACGCGGTGGGCTCGCTGCTGACCAGCCGCGGATTTGTCGAGCCGCTCCGCCGGGCCGGCGGTTCCGTCCACCGGTTCATGCCCGTGCTGCCGCTGCAATTGCGCGGCTCCGCCAACCTCCGCAATCACCGCAAGATCGCCGTGTTCGACCGTCGCATCGCCATCTTCGGCGGCCACAACCTCGCCAGCGAATACATGGGCCCGCCGGGACCCGAGCCGCACTGGCGCGATTTCGGCGCCGTGATCGAGGGTCCGGCGGTCCGGGCCTTGAACGAGATCTTTCTCGCCGATTGGGCCTATGCGAGCGGTGAGGATGCCGGCGCCCTGCGCGGAGAGCCGCCGACCACCGCCGGCGCGCCGGCCGGCGGCGGCGCGCTGCAGGTCGTGGCCAGCGGGCCGGACGTGGCCGGGGATCCCCTTTATGAAGGCATCCTTTCCCTCCTGCAGGAGGCCAAGGGCCGCATTTGGATCATCACGCCCTATTTCATTCCCGACGAGGTCCTGTTTCGCTCCCTGCTGGTGAAGGCACGCACCGGCCGCGAGATCAAGCTGGTGCTCCCCGCGAAATCCAATCACCGCATCGCCGACTATGCCCGCCGCTATTATCTGCGCGAACTGCAGAAGGCCGGCGTCGAGGTGCTGCTTTACGGCCCCGGCATGATGCACAGCAAGGGCATGATCGTCGACGATCGGGTCGGCCTGTTGGGATCGGCCAATTTCGATCTGCGGTCCTTGTTCGTGAACTTCGAGGTCGGCGTGTTTGTCTACTCCGAGCCCGAGGTGCGGGCCATGCGCGCCTGGGCCGAGGAGCTGATCGCCCACAGCGTCCCGCTGACCGCCGCCCGGCTGGCCCGCCGGCGGATCATCGGCAACGTCGCCGAGGACCTCAGCCGCCTGTTTGCCCCGCTGCTCTGATATCGGATTTCGGAGAGCACGAGCGGTCGCGCCCGCCCGCCGCCGGCTCCGGGCCGCGCTCAGCCGTTCCTTTTGCGGAACACGTAGCCCAGCAGCCCGATGATCCCGCCGACCACCGCGCCGACGACGGCAGCCCGGCCGACTCCGCTCCCAATGAACCCAAAGTGCCGTTCGCTCCTCTCGCGCCGCGCCACCTCCCCCACCGATGGATTCGCCGCGATGATGGCATCCGCCCAGCTCCGGGCCTGTTCCCGGCTCCAGGCCAGGCCGGCCTTTTCCGCGTTCACGTAGAGAAAGAGCACCTTGCCCCGCAGGTGGACAAAAGTGGCCGTCACGACGCCTTCGTACTCCGTCGGGTGGCCACCGCCGTCCTTGGCGGCCATCCGGACAAACATCGAATAAGCCAGACACCGGTCCGTCTCGTAATGCACCGGCAGCGGCACCATCTGGGTCAGCGACAGGCCCAGGTCCACTTCGTAATCCTTCGTCAGCCCCTGGTTCACTTTCTGCAGGAAGTCGGGCATCTGGGCCTCGACCTTCTTGAGCAGGCTCTCGTTCTGGGACTTGATCACCCGCTTGAGTTCGGCGAAATCGCCCGCCCCCACAAACGGCTCGATGATCCCTTTGGCCGTCTGGACGCAAAACTTGCGGTCCGCCTGGGGAATCTGACCCTGCGCCGCCAGGGCCAGATCGGCGTTGGCCAGAAAGACGGCGAACTGCGCGTTCGACGGCGGCACAAAACGTTGCACGAAGTCCGCGTAAGGCTTCATGTCGGCGGTGAGGAGACCAAAGTCCGGCGGCGCCGGGATCGACAGACGCGTGGGTCCGACGGTGATTTCGACGCCGGACGCGTGGGAATACAGAATCGCGAAACCGCAGACGAGCAGGGCCGTTCTCATGGGGAAGGGGTGATTGCTGCCACCCGGCGATTCGGAAGGCTGTCAGTTCCGTCACGCGGCTGCGACCACGGATTTTGGGGATCCGTGACCCTGACCATTTGTGGTGTCGGCCCGCTGCCGGCGCCATTCCGCCGGCCACCGGAACGCCCCTCCTTTTTCCGGCCGAGCCGATTCCGCAGCGGCGCGCTCCTGCGCACGAACGGTTGGCCCCATCCGGCGAGCCGCAAAGGCCCCCGGTCCGCCACGGCGGAACCCGCGCGGAGCGCCGGCTCCACCTGGGATCGCCCGGAAGCACCGAAAGACGGGAGCGTTCACGCATCGGGCATGAAGCCCGACCTGCCACCGTCACATCTCACTTCCTCTCCAGATCCTGGAGCGCCCGCTGCTGGCGGTACCGGAGCTCGTTCAGCCACCACAGGATCCCGCCAAACCCGGCGCCGCCCAGCAGCCAGATGGCCGCGGCGGCGATTTGTTTCGCCAACGACTCCTGGAGGAAACGTTGCCAATCGAGCGTCACCATGAACGCAAACAACGGCCTGCCCCACATCAGCATGCCATACACCACCACGAATCGCAGCTGCCCGTCGCGCCGGGTGCGTTCCCACTTGTCCAGGAATTTTGTGTCCGGCGTTCTCATGGGGCTCCGGTCATGCGACGTGAATCAGGCGCGCGGGGCCACGGCGTCGAGGTCTCTCGGTCGGCCGGCGGCCTTGAAATCATCGTGGAACGTGACGGTGCCCTGCGGCATATGACCATCGAAACTCAGCGCGAAGAAGACCTCCGGCGGCACTCCTTCATGCCCGAGGCCCGATACATTTTGGAATCCGAATTTCCCATAATAGCCCGGATGGCCCACGAGGCAACATCCCCGCGCCTGGATCGCTCTCAGCCGCGACAATCCTTCCGCTATCAGAGCCTGGCCAATGCCCCGCCGTTGAAATTCCGGCCGCACCGAAACGGGTCCCGGGCCGTACCAATCGCTCGTGCCGTCGGAAACTGTCACCGGGGAGAAGGCGATGTGCCCCACGACCCGGCCATCGCATTCGGCGACCAGCGAAATGGCGAGGGCCCCGGCCGCCCGGAGCGCCGCCACGATGAATTGCTCGGTGTGCTGGCTGACTGCCAGGGTTTGGAAAGCCGCGACCGTCACCTCGGTGATGGCGTTTGCATCGGCATCGGTTTCGCTCCGGATTGCCGCCTTGGGATTCATCGGTTTGCGCCCACACTCCTTGGCGGGCCAGGGTCTGGTCCCGAGCATTCCGGGCGCAGCTCCCGGCCGCAACCAAAGATGGAGCGCGAATTGCCGCGCAGGCACCTTGCCGGCCCGCGCCACCCGATTGCGCGACGGTGGCGACCTTCCGGCCTCGTGTTCCGTCTGCCCGAGCCAGGCGTCGGCGTGGGTCGCCGGTCCCGGCCGGCTCGGCCGGAGATGACAACCAGGCGCATTCGGCCCGCCAGCGCGTCAAAAGAACCGCCGGAGAAACGCCGCCGTGTCATCCGAGATGCCGACGATCTTGTTCGTGGCCTGACGATAGAATTTGAAGTTCAGCTCGGTCTCGGGCCGGCCGTCCTGCCAGTCAAAGAACGGTTTGAGCTCGCCCCGCCCCAGGCGCCGCTGCGCGAGCGCGGCGCGCTTGATGGTGATGCTGACACGCGGCGTCTGCCGGGCGATCCCGCGTTTCCGCGGCAGCGCTTCGGCCGCGGTGACCGTGCCGCACGCGATGAGACCCGGCCCGCCCTCGTTCTCGCTGGCGAAGATGAAGATCGTATCGCCGCGGCCAATGCGTTTGCCGCCGTACATCGTCTTCTGCGCGCGGAACTCGAAGGCTTTCGCCTGCGGATCGCCCACCGTGGCCTTGATCGCGTACATCCTGCCGTTCATCCCGCACCATCGACCGTGGGGTCGTCCGCGGCGCAAGGCGGAACGGTTCTGAGGCCTTCCATGCCGCGCACCGGACCACGAATGGAAACCAAGCGCGATCCCAGCATTGGCAGCGATGCCTTGGGCGAATTCAGATTCTCTCCTTTAGAATCTGTTGTATCGTCTTTGGATTCTGCCGCATATCGAGAACGGCCACCACCGTCGTGACATCTGGCTCGATCGCGAAGAATGCGCCGAAATAGGTGCGACGAATCACTGCGCGGCGAAATCCCCGGTACTTGCGCGGAAACATTTCAGGATTCCATTCGATCCAATCGACAGTCTCGCGAAACTTTTGATGGAACTCCGTACGGCCGTCAGCCTGCCAGGAGTCGTAATAGGCATAGGCATACCGCAGATCTTGCTCGATGAACGGCAGGAACTGGACCGGCTGGCTCTTCACTTGCGGGCCAGACGCCGCTCCAACTCATCCATCGAGATGGGCTTCACCTTCCCTGATCGGTACGCCGCCCAACGCTCGTCCAGAATCCTCTTGTGCTCCGCAGGCACGGGTGCTGAGTCGTCGATACTCGACAACCTTAGCTCCTCCGCCAGTCGAAGGCGCTGCCGCTTAGGCAGCCTGCGTAGCCGAGGGAAACTCGAGAGCATCATGTCGACTAGGGTATGTCGCAGCGACGCGTGGTCAACCGTGCTTATGCTCAACGTTTCAGCTCACCGATGACAGCCCTACCGTGACGTCCGCCTTGGCCGACCCTGTGCGGGGCCGCCTGAGGCAGGACGATCAGTTTCACCGGGCCAAACGCCGATCCACTCGAGCCAAAACCTCGTCGTAGGGAATGCCTTGGACGCGGCCTTCGTTCCCCGCCTGCACGCGTGCCTGAATCTCCGCTTCCCAAGCCGTCTCCACGTCGGCTTCCGTACCCGGATCGTCCAACTCGATGAGCAACCTCGCCAATGACAGCCTCTGGTGGCGCGGCAGTTCGATGGCGTCACGGGCCACTTGCTCAACTGGAATGCTCATAGGTGCAGATTACTCGCGGCAGGCTGGAAGTCGAGTACCTGATTTTGGTCAACGACCAAGGTGACCGACGGGCGCCAGCACGTTCGGTCCACCGCTTGGTTCGGATTACTCCCCGATATCCTTGAGAACGTCATCAAGCGAGCGAGCCGGCTCAGCTCCGGCTGAAGCCTTCTCGTCGCGCAGGGTTCGGAGATCGTCATAATCCTCCAAGGCCTCCTGGACTCGGAGGAAGTCCTCGTACGGGAGGACGACGAACTCCTTCTTGCCGTTCTTTTCAATGATTTGTGGATGAATGCTCATGGCCGGTCACCGGTACGCTTCTCGTCTGTGGAGGATACGGTACACGATCACCCGGTTGCCCGCGACTTCGCAAGGCGGGCGGAGGCGTTTCCGGCCTTGGCAGCGGTGACCGGTTCGCCGCGGTGTTTGGTTTCGACACAGAGATCACAGAGGCAAGCAGGAGACCACAGAGGCCGGTTTCAGGTTCTCGGGGTAAGGGGGTTGAGCCCGGCTTCAGCTTGGTGGCAAAATTCTGCTTAACGATCTTCTTCTGGGCGGTACAATCGCCGCCGCCCGACTCCGCGGCCGCCGCCCCGACTGCCCCCTCCGGCGCGCCCCCGCCAAACCCGGGCCGGGAACTTTCGCCCTGAAGATATACCGCCCGTCCTGCCGCCGGCCCGTCCAACCGTGATGATCGGCAAATTCATTTCTGACATTTATGTTCTACCGCGTCCTGGCTGGATTGCCGCTTAAGTCTCTCTCTTCGACGCACCGCAACGATGCCAGCGACCAAGAGCACCGCCCACACGATCATTCCGTATCTCCTACCAAATTGCAGCGCATCGGACGGATATCTTGTGATAACCAACGCGAGCCAAAACATCCCCGCGATTACGAGCGCAAAAACAAAGACCAGAGCCGACTGACGCAATGGGTTTCCGGACTTCATTTTTTGGCGCGTGCTCACGATGCCTGGCGATCGTTATGCAACGTTGGAAGCTCACCGATGGCGGCCTGTCATTGGCTCCCCGATTACCAGGCAGGTCCGCGAGGCCGCCATTCGGCAGCGGTGAATTGTTAGGGCTTACCTTTCTCATCTCCGCTCTTGTTTCACTGTCACGAACCCCTCGGTCCAACTGTCTTTGCCCACCTCGTATGCGTCGATCACAAAGCCCTTCGGTGTGCCGGCAAACCCAGACAGCCTCGTCGCCCTGGATTTGGCGGCCATGGCTGCACGTCGCGTCGGGTAGACGCCGATCAACTTCACATCGTCGGCGGCGTCGGGAAGGTGATGCGTGTGCCAGAGGAGAAAAACGTGCGTCATCTGACTGTAGCCCTAACGTTGAAAGGTGACCGATGCCGGGCTCAATGGCCACCGTCTTCGCCCGGCGCGGCGCTGCCCGGCATTCGGTCCGGTGGCTTGTTGAACCAAGCCGCTGCGCGGCGGTGAGTGGAGCGGGTCGGGGGTGAGGAACAGCGCACGGGAGGAGTCTTGGTGACGGCGGGCGGGGCGGCAAGCGTGGAGGGTGCAATGAAAAATACCTCTACGAAACGGGGCCGCGTCCGCACGCCGTCCCAAGATCCCATCACGCTGGTCCGCTTTGCGGAGCTGCTCAAGCTTCGAGGACTGGCCCGGTCGACGCAGGAGGAGTACCTCCGCTTCGCGCGCAAGCTGCTCGCGCGCCTGGATTGCGCGCCGGAGGCGGTCACCGAGGAGCAGCTGCGCGGCCACCTGCTGCGGCTCAAGGAGGAGCACGGCTATTCGCCCAGCTCCATGCGCACGGCGGTGGCGGCGATGCGGGCGCTCTTCGGCCTGCACCTGGGGCGGGGCTGGAAGCTGTTCGACCTGGTGCGTGCGCCCTCCGAGCGCAAGCTGCCGGTGGCCCTCACCCGCGAGGAGGTGGCCCGGCTGTTCCGCGTGGTGCGCGAAGAGCGCTTCCGGGTGTTCTTCCGGTTCGTCTACGCCACGGGACTGCGGCTGTTCGAGGCGCTGCACGTGCAGGTCGAGGATCTGCGCGAGCCGGACCGGGTGCGGGTGCGCGGGGGCAAGGGCAACAAGGACCGCTACGTGCCCCTGCCCGCGGCGATGCTCCACGAGCTGCGCGGGTTCTGGCGCACGCACCGCAATCCGCGCTGGCTGTTCCCCTCGGTAGGCCGGGGCTGGCGCGAGAAGCCGCAGTGCCGGGCCCGGCTGGCCCAGGTCGACGAGCCGATGGGCGCCGGCTCGGTGCAGCATTGCATGAAGGTCGCCCGCGCGGCGGCGAAGCTGCCCCGGGGCACCTGCACCCACACGCTGCGGCATTCCTACGCCACCCACCTGCTCGACGAGGGCGTGAACATCCGGCTGATCAGCGCCTACCTCGGCCACACTTCGCTGGAGACGACCATGATCTACCTGCATCTGACCGCGGTCAACGAGGCGGGCGCCCGTGCGGCCATCGCGCGGCTGTTATCCACGGTGAGCCCGTCGAACCCGCGGCCGGCGGCCGTGTAGCCGGCAACCTCCAGGCACCGGCTTCCCTTGTCGCCGCTGGCCGACTGGCTGGCGCGGCAGGCTCCCGCGGCGTGGGGGGGGGGGGGGGGGGGGGGGGCGGGGGGGGGGGGGGGGGGGGGGGGCGGCGGGGGGCCGCGGGGGGGGGCCGGGGGCGGCCCCCCCCGCCCCCCCAGCGCCGCGCCCTGCTCGCGATCCAGCGCTGCCGCACGCCCGCCCTGGGCGGGCACCGCTACCGCTGCACCCATTGCGGCGGCGAGCACCTGGGGTTTCATTCCTGCCACCACCGGGCCTGTCCGCGCTGCGGCGGAGCGAAGACCGCCGCCTGGACGCGCCAACAGACTGAACGGCTGTTGCCCGTGCCGTATTTCCTGGTCACCTGCACAGTCCCGAAGCCGCTGCGACCGGCGTTTCGCGCGCGGCCCGAGCTCCTGCATGACCTGTTCTTCGGCGCCGCCGCCGGAGCCCTGCAGGCGATCGCAGCCCAGCCGCGCCACCTCGGCGCCGAACTGGGCCTGCTCGGCGTCCTGCACACCTGCGGCCGTCAGCTCCAGTTCCATCCGCACCTGCACTTCGTCGTGCCCGGCGGTGGCCTGCGCGCCGACCGCAAAAAGTGGCGCCAAACCCGCCGGCCCGACTGGCTGTTGCCCAACGCGGCCGTTGCCGCCTGCCTGCGCGCGCGCTTCGACTTCGCCCTGCGGGAGGCCGCCCCGGAGCTGCACGCGCAGCTCCCCGACTCGGTCTGGCGTCACGGCTGGTGGGTCCACATCCAGCCCGCCGGCTCCGGTCAGAACGTCGTCCTGTACCTCGCCCGCTACGTCCAGCACACCGCGATCTCCGACGAGCGGATCCTCTCGGCCGACGAGCACACCGTGCGTTTCGCCTACACCGACAGCCGCTCCGGCGAACGACGCGAGTGCGTCCTCAAGGCCGCGGAGTTTCTGCGGCGCTATCTCCAGCACGTACTCCCGCCCGGCCAGCACCGGGTGCGCTACTTCGGGTGGATGCATCCCGCGGCCAAACGCCGGCGGCTCCGCGTCGAGACCCTGCTCGCGGCCGTCATCGTCGTGCGGCCACGCGTCCGGACTCCGCCCTGGCACCTGCGCTGTCCCCATTGCGCGCAGTTCACCCTGGTCGCCATCGCCCGCTTGATGCCGGCCCACGCCCGCGCTCCCCCGTGACGCTCACCGCTTCGCTTCCTTGCTCCTGCTCGCCGCCGCACCCCGCCGCGAACGGCC
>JBJKRD010000200.1:0-5813 GCA_046704925.1 Opitutaceae bacterium
GGCCTACCCGGTCCGCCGGCCGCGCACGCTGCTCACCTCGGGCGGACTCGGCACCATGGGCTTTGGCCTGCCCGCGGCGATCGGCGCCGCCCTTGCCGTCACCTCCGGCCCCGGCACCGCCCCCCGCGATCGCGGTCCGCGAGTGGTGTGCGTCAGCGGCGACGGCTCCATCCTGATGAACATCCAGGAACTGGCAACGCTGGCGGAGCTCGACCTGCCGGTCGCCGTCCTGATTTTCAACAACTCCCAGCTCGGCCTGGTCCGCCAGCAGCAGGAGCTGTTTTATGGCCGGCGCTACGCCGCGGCCCATTTCACCGCCGTCCCGGATTTCGCCGCCTTGGCGGAGTCGTTCGGGATTCGCGGCCTCCGTCTGGACGCCGACCGCGATCCGTTGGGCCAATTGACCGCCGCCCTGGCGGCGCCAGGTCCCTGCGTGATCGACATTCCGATCCACGAGCACGCCAACGTGCTGCCCATGGTTCCGCCGGGCGCCGCCAACCGCCAGATGATCGCCGAATCCGAAACCGTCTCCCTCCATGCCTGAGCCAATCGCCACCGCCCTCCCTGCTCCCGAGCGCAATGACCTTGGTCACGCCTCGCATTACCAACCCGAACCGTCCGCCGCCGCGGTGCTCGGACTTCGGGTCCGCAATCATCCCGGGACCATGTCGCACGTCACCGGACTGTTTGCCCGGCGCGGATTCAACCTTGAGGCCATCGTCTGCGTGCCCGAAGCGGACGGCATCGCGAGCCGTATGCTGTTGCTCGTCATTGACGAACCGCGCTTGGAGCAGGTCGAGCGCCAGCTCGCCAAGCTCTACGACGTGCTGGAAGTTCGTCATCGCTCTGACCTGACCGCCGAGTATTTCTACCGGCTGACCCGGTTCACGGCTGGTGACCCGTAGGGACCACCGCCAAGACTCAACCGCTTCGTTTCGCATATTTCCGTCTCGCTTCGGCCTCACCCGCACTCACTGCCACGATCAAGTCTCGACGGCCGTCAAAATGAACGTCCGGCATTTGCGTCCGGCGGGGATCGGTTTTCATTGCGCGCCCCTTCCGACGATCACCCGTTTTCCAGCGGCGGGTTGGCGCATGGGTTTCTCCTGAACCACCCTGCCGTCGCGGCCGGTTTTGCCCTTCGGGAACCGACGCGCCCCCACCGGGTCCATGGCGCGCCTCCGGCCTACCGCCTCGGTCGATCCCCGGTCACGTCACCCCTGCACCCGGGAATGCCGGACCGATGGACTTGACGGCGGTCCCAGACTCTGAAAAGCAACGCCTATCTACAAACCTTTGCCTCTCCTCATGAAAAATACTGCGCTCCCCTTACTTGCAGCCGTCGGCATCGCGGCCCTGGTCGCCGTGGCTCTGCCGGCGCGGGCCGATACCGTCACGCTCAAGGACGGCTCCATGGTCCACGGGAAGATCACCGATATCTCCGGCGGAACCATTTCCCTGACCACGAGTTTTGCCGGCAACCTGTCGATCAAGCAGGACCAGGTCGCCAGCATCGCCACCGACGAACCGGTCTTCGTCAAGACCCAGGACAACTCGAAGGTCCTGGGGCGCGTCGCGCCCCAGGACAACGAGCTGGTGGTCACCAACCCCAGCGGGACCTTCACGACCACCGTCGCCGGCGTGAAGGCAGCGTGGCCCGAGGGCTCGGAGGACCCCGAGCTGGTCGCCTTGCGGCGCCACTGGGTCGCCGAATTCACCACCGACATCGCGGGCAAGAGCGGCAACTCCACCGGCTTTGCCGGCGCGCTCGGCGTGACGGCGACGCTCAAGAGTGCCACGGATTCGCTGAAATTCTACGCCGCGGCGAACCACACCGTCGCGAACGGGCAGACCTCGGAGGACTCCTACAAGGGCGGCGTGGAGTACAACTCCTTCTTCTCTCCGGTCTGGTCGTGGTACGTGTCGACCGAGCTTATGCAGGATAACGTCAAGGACATCGCCCTGCGCGTCAGCACCCTGGGCGGCATCGGCTGGAATGCGGTCAAGAGTCCGAAGGAGGACCTGCAGCTGCGCGCCGGCCTCTCCTACCGGTACGACACCTACAATACCGTCCCGCCGACCCCCAACTTTGCCTCCGCCGGCCTCAACCTCGGATTGGTGCACCGACTCGACATCAAACCCTGGATGGTCATGCACAACACCCTCAGCTTCGTTCCATCGTTCAAGAACACGAGCAACTATGTGATCTACCACGACACGAACCTGACGATGCCGTTTGGCGGCTCGAAAGTGTGGTCGTTTCGCCTCGGGGTGACCAACGAATACAACTCGATCCCGGTCGACGAAGCCAAACGTCTCGATACGCTCTACTATCTGCGTTTCGTTTACGACGTGCGCTAGGCGGAGGCGACGGCGGGGAGCCCGCGCCTCAGGCGGGCTCCCGCGGCGCCGCCGTTCATTGCAGTTCGAGAAACACCCGGGGGCCGCGGCTCAACTGGGCCGGGGTGGTTTTGGTTGGCTGCGCCAGAAAGAGGCGGTCCGGGGCGATCTTGCCGGTGTTGACCAGGTAGTCGCGGACATCGGTTGCGCGCGCCAAAGCCAGCGCCCGGAGTTCGTCGTCGGTCACCACCATCGAATCGGCCAGGCGCGCGGTCATCACCTCGGGCGGGAGTCCCGCCGCCACCGCCGCCGCGGTCTCCGCCTTGTACTCCTCGGTGGCCTTCGCCTCCGCCTTGGCCTGCGCTTTTTCCTCGGCATGCCGGCTGCGGATGCCCTCCAGCGTGATGACGTTCACCACCCGCTTGAAGAATCCGGGCTTGGGCGGCGGCGGTGGTGGCGTCACGACCGGCGGCTTCGGCAACGGGGCGCCAAACTCGGTGCCCGGCGGGAACTTCTCGTCGAAGAGCTTCTTCAGCATGGCGTCATGCTCCTCCGGCGTGATGGTCAATTGCGCGGGCGGGGCAATGTTGGGATCGGCCGCCCGGCGTTCCTCCCAGATCCGCCGGCGGATCAGGTCCGCGAGCTTCTGCTGTTTCAGCGCGTAGGTGTCCGCGGCGGCATCGTAGCTGCCCGACAGGGATAGACTGAGGCCCGGCCGGTTGGTCAGCGCCTTCACCAGGGTCTCGAGTTTCCCGTTCTCGCTGGCGAGGGGCACGGTCGCGCCCGGCGCAAACTCCTGGTACGAGAGTTCCTCGCCGCCCCCGCCAAACATCGACCCCAGCAGGGCAAAGGGCGACACCGCCGCCTTGGTCAGCAGATTGCCGATCACCCGCCAGACCACCTTGCCGATCCGAAAGCTGGGATCGCCGAGGCGGCCCACCACCGGCACATCGATGACGATCTTGCCGTCGAGGTCCTTCAACAACGCCACGCCCAAACGCACCGGCAGATGGGTGGCATCCGGACTGTGGGTCGCCGCGCCGAACGTGAATTGATTGAGCGTGACCACATTGGCCATGTCGATCTTCTCGTCCGCCACCTGGGCGTTGACGTCGAGCGAGAGCTTGCCCCGCGCGAGTTCGTAGCCGGCGTATTTGCCGCTGTACGGGCTCAACGGCAGCAGATCCATGCCCCGCAGATCCACCTTGAGATCGACGGACTTGTGGACGCCGAGCGGATCGAGCTTCCCCACGACGGACAGCGGGCCCACCCCGTCCACCTGTCCGTGCAGATCGACATCGGCCCGCGCCGGGTTCTCGGCGGACAGCCCGGAGATCGTTCCACCGAACTGGCCCAGCGCCACCTGGACGTTCGGCTCCAGCGAGTGGTCCGCAAAACTGAAATTGCCGCCGCTGATCGTCACCTTGGCGATGTCGATTTTCGGCCCGGCCTCCGCGGCCGGCAACGCCGTCACGGTCGCCGCCGCCGGCGCCGCGGGAGCCGCTTTGAGCACCGCGGCGAGGTTGAGCGTCTTGTCGGCCTCCCTGACGGCCCGCCCGTAGGGATCGTCGACCTTGAGCTCGGCCAGCGAAAGCGCGGGGCGCGGAGCCGAGGTGACCTTGAGGCCGCGCAGCGCCAGCGATGAGTAGCCGGCCAGCTCCTCGGATTTGGCGCCGTCCACCTGACCGAAACGCTCCACCCGCACGTCGCCGGCCATCGTCACGGCCGGCGTCGGCTGCGTCATGGCCACGTCCAATTCCGCTTGCAGGGACACGGTCCCCTGGGTGATGCGGGCATTGATCATCTGCTCGAGGTACGGGCTGAACGGCAGGATCGCCAGATCCGTGACCCCGGTCTTCAGCGCCGCGCTCACGTCCGGACGCAGGGTGAGCGTGCCGTTGATCGACACCGTGCCCTGGGGCGACCACAGGAACGACGCCTCGAGCGGCATGGGTTTGTCCGAGTCCAAGGCCAGATGCTTCAGGGAGAACTGCACCTTGGTGAGCGCGAGCTGGACCGGCCGGGGTGCGGCGAGATCTTCAACAACCACCGCGAAGTCCTTCACCGAGATTTCCCCGATGGCGACATGCGGCAGCGCCGGCGCGGCCGCCGGCGGCGCCCCCAGCGAGACGGTCGGTGGCGGGGCCGCCGCCGGTCCGCTTGGTGGCAACAGGGCCAGCAGATTCACCTGGCCATCCTTGCTCCGGCGGACGTCCAACTGGCCGCCGGCCAGCGTCACCGAGCCCACGGTGGCGGTGCGGGCGACGCCGTCCGCCTCGATACCGCTCACGTCAAACGCCGGCAGCGTCAGCAGGGGCTGCCCGGTGCCGCGCTCGACGACGCGCAGATCGCGGAGTTGCAGCGAACCATCGACCAGGCGCAGCATCCGGTGGGCGGCGTCCAGATTGAGTTCATAGCGGGAACGCACGTTGAGGCGGCCGGCGGTCAGATCGGCCCGCACCCGGTCCGCGTAGTACGGAGCGTAACGCTTCAAATCGAGGTTCTCGACACTCCACTCCCCGCCGGACCGCAGCGGCGCGGCGAGGATCCAGCCCTGCCACGCCAGCTTCTCCCCCGCGTCCGTGACCGCGGCAAAACTGTACGGTGCCTCCCGGCCGCCGAGGGTGCGAAATCCGGTCAGGGTGAACCGCAGCGGTCCCACCACCGTGTGAAACGGCGCGGAACGGCTGTTGTCCGTGAAATCCACGGTCGCCCCGGTCAGCTTCAGCGATCCGACCCGAATCGGACGCGCCGCCGCCGCGGGGCGGGCCGGCGATCCCGGCTTTTCCGGGGCGCCCAGTTTCGTCAACAGGTCGGAGAAGTTCAGGGAACCGTCGGGATTCACCACCGTGCGGAGGTGCGGCTCGTCCAGCGCGATGGCACTGAACACCCACTGGCCGAAAATCGACGGCAGGAGGTCGAAATTGACATACAGGCGGTTCCAGCCGGCGAACGAGCCCTTGCCGTCTCGCTCCCGCACATCGAGACGCTCGATGGTGAGCGACAGGGTGTAGGGATTCACGCGCACCTTTCCCACCGCGACGGGCCGGTCCAGCGCGGCGGAGAGCCGTTTCTCGAGCTGCGATTTGACGATCGGCGGCAGCACGAAGAAGCCGACGACGGTATACAGCCCCAGACAGGCGGCTGCGATCCAGAGGATCCGACGAGCGCGACGGGGTAAGGACATGGGCGGGACGAGTTGGGGCAAATCTATGGCGCCGGCCGGAAAAAACACAAACCTTGCCGGATGGCTTGCCCCCGGCGCTGCCTGGAGCAGCGCCTGCTCGCGGCGGCGCTCTTTTTTGCGAGCCTCCGTCGCCACGGTGGTCTACCGTCCGCCCTCGACCCCATCGGCCGCGATCGCGCGTCTCCGATCTGCCGTGCCCCGCCATTTCATCCTCACGCCGTTCGGCAGCGCCGGCGACGTCCACCCGTTTCACTGGCTCGGGCGCCTCCTGCGCACGCGCCAGAGA
>JBJKRD010000201.1:0-6299 GCA_046704925.1 Opitutaceae bacterium
AAAAACAAGGGCGATAACCTGCCCCCCCGTGGGTTTTGGGGGAATTTTGGGGTACACCCGGGCGAAACTATGCCAGAGCTAGACCGCCGCCGAGCGCGAGGCGCCGAAGGTGCAGTTCACCTGATCCCGCACCGGCCGGCCTCCCGCCGGATTCGTCATCGTCGGCCCCGGCGGCGAACGGCAGACAGCAGCCATGGATTTCTTTGAGGCCCAAGCCCACGCCCGCCGGCGCACCACGCGCTTGGTCGTGCTCTTCGGCCTCGCCGTGACGGGCACCATCCTGCTCACCTACCTGGCCGTCATGGGCCTCGTCAACTGGGACCGGCTCGGACGGCCCGGTCACGGGCCGGGTCTGGCGTGGTTCGACCCCCAGGTGCTGGCCGCGGTCGCCGCCGCCACTCTCGGCGTCGTCGCCCTGGCCTCGCTCTACAAGTGGTCGCAATTCCGCGCAGGCGGCGCCGCGGTGGCCGAACGCGTCGGCGGTCGGCGAATCGATCCGCAGACGACCGACTTCAACGAGCGGCGGTTGCTCGACGTCGTGGAGGAGATGGCCATCGCCTCCGGCGTCCCCGTGCCGACGGTCTTCGTCCTCGACGACGAGCCCTGCATCAACGCCTTTGCGGCCGGTCTCACCCACAGCGATGCCGTGGTCACGGTCACGCGGGGAACGCTTGAAAAGCTCAACCGCGACGAACTGCAGGGGGTGGTGGCGCACGAGTTCAGCCACATTCTCAACGGCGACATGCGGCTGAACGTCCGGATTGCCGCGGTGATTTTCGGCATCCTGGTGATCGGTCTGATCGGCCGGGCCATCCTCCGCGGTCTCACCATGGGCCGCGTCCGGACCGGCGGCCGCGGCCGCAGCGGCGGCGGGGTGGCGCTGATCCTCGCCGCCGGGCTGGCGCTGATGATCGTCGGCTACATCGGCTTTTTCTTCGGCCGGCTGATCCAGGCCGCCGTTTCCCGCCAGCGCGAATTTCTCGCCGACGCCTCGGCCGTCCAGTTCACGCGCAACCCCGGCGGCATTACCGGCGCGCTGCGCAAGATCGGCGGCTACGCGCTCGGATCCCATCTCGCCACCCACAAGGCCGCGGAAATCGGCCACTTCTTTTTTGCCCAAGGCTTCGGTTCGCAAATGTTCGGGAACTGGTGGGCGACCCATCCACCCCTCGGCATGCGGATCCGCGCCGTCGATCCCCAATGGGACGGCAAGTACTACCAGCCGGCCGAGGTCGTGGACGTAAGCCAGGAGAGCTTCCAAAAAGTCGGGTACGGGGCGCCGCCGCTGCCGGCGGCCGAGGCGATGCGCCGGGCGTATAATCTTCCCGCGGGGGTTCCCCCGCCGCTCCGGCGCCTCATTCCCCTCGCTCCGGCCGCGGTCGTGGCGCAGATCGGCAGCATCTCCGCCCAGCATGTGGCCCATGCGCGCAATCTCCTCGACGCCGTCCCGCCGCGCCTCCTCGCCGCCGCCCGCCTTGCGCAGGAGGCACCGGCATTGATCTACGGATTGCTGCTCGAGCCCCATTCCGACTACGACGCCGGACCCGCCGCTGTCATCAAGCAGCACGCCGGCGATGCCGCGGTCGCGCTCGTCCGCGGGTTGCTCCCGGCGTTTGCCGACCTGCCGTCGGAGTCCCGGCTGCCGCTGGCGCAGCTGACGCTGCCCGCCTTGCGCCAACTGGCCGCCGCCGACCGGACCTCCTTCGCGACCACCTGCCAGGCGCTCATCGCCGCCGACCAGCGTCTCTCCTATTTCGAGTTCGCCGTGCAGAAGGTGCTGCTGCGGCACCTGCTGGTGGGCGACCAACCGGCGGCCAAGGTCGCCCAACTCTACTCGTTCAACGCCGTGGCTGACGAGATCGCCGTCCTGCTTTCGGCGCTCGCGTGGGCCGGCGCCATGGCAGGACCCGTCCAGGCCGACGGCATCGTCAAGGCCGACACCGCCGCCGCGACGCGTGCCTTCCGCAACGGCGCCGCGCAACTGCCCGTGATTGCCCCCCGGCTCAGCCTGCTCGATCCGTCGGCGTGCGATTTCACGCGGATCGACGCCGCCCTGGAAAAACTCGCCGGCGCCTCCCTCCCGATCAAACAACGTCTGCTGGTCGCCGGCGCGTATACCGTGAGCGACGACAACCAGGTCCGCGCCGAGGAAGGCGAGCTGCTGCGCGCGATGGCCGACGTACTCGGCTGTCCGATGCCGCCGTTGCTGGGTGAGCTGGCGGCCGGGTCGGCGCCTCCGTCCGCCACTTGACCGCCGCCCGTCGCGGCGGGCGGTCATCATTCAGCCCGAGCCGGGTCAGACCAGCTTGCGGTATTTTTCCGGAGGAATCTTGAAGCGATGGCCGGAGTCGAGATCGGTGAAGATATGCCATTGCGCGCCGTCCGTCCGATGCACGGCCACCTCCAGAACCTGGCCCTGGTCGTAATGATACTCTTCCGACTCGAACAGATGGTCCGCATGAGGCACCGCTTCACCAATCTCCCCGGTGTGATGCTCCAGGATTTCGATTTTCCAATGCATGGGAGTCAAGGGGACAAAGGCGCCGTCGGCAGACCGCCGACGACGCGCCGCCATGCTGCCCCGCCCCGGCACGCGGTCAAGCTCGCCGAAGATGGCGCCGGCGCCCCGGGGTCCGGTATAAACAATTTGGACACCGGGGAGCGGCCTCCTTATGGTTCCGGCCGCAATCTGTCCTTCCATGCTCGTCGTCCACGTTCACGCCCACGTAAAACCCGAAAACATCAGGGCCTTCAAGGCCGCGACCCTTCGCAATGCGCGCCAGAGCGTCCGCGAGCCCGGCATCGCGCGATTCGACGTTCTCCAGGATGCCGATGATCCCGCGCATTTTGTACTCATCGAGGCCTACCGGACGCCCGCCGCCCCCGCCGCCCACAAGGAGACCGCCCACTACCAGACCTGGCGTGACGCAGTCGCGCCGATGATGGCCGAACCGCGAACCAGCCGCAAATTCACCAGCGCGTATCCGGACGACGCCGACTGGTGACTTTCCGCATGCGCTTCGAGTTCGCCACCGCCACCCGGATTGTCTTCGGCGCGGGCGCCATCCGCGACGTCGGGAAGTTCGCGCGGAACCTCGGCCGGCATGCGTTCGTGGTGACGGGCGGGCAGCCGGCCCGCGCGGAGCCGCTCCTGGATTTGCTGGCGGCCGAGGACGTGGCCGCCACGACGTTCGCCCACCCGGGCGAGCCCGACATCACCACCGTGGCCGCCGCCACCGCCCGTGCGCGCGAGGCGGGTTGCGATCTCGTCATCGGTTTCGGCGGCGGCAGCCCGATCGACTCCGCCAAAGCCGTGTCGGCCCTGCTGACGAACCCGGGCGACGTTCTCGACTACCTCGAAGTCGTCGGCCGGGGCCGGCCGCTCGGCAAGACTGCGCTGCCCTGCATCGCCATTCCCACAACTGCGGGCACCGGTGCCGAAGTGACCCGCAACGCCGTCCTGGCGTCGCCGGGCGACCGGGTGAAGGTGAGCCTGCGGAGCCCGCTGATGCTGCCCCGGCTCGCCGTGGTCGATCCCGAACTCACCCACGGCCTGCCACCCCGGCTCACGGGCACCACCGGCCTTGACGCACTGACCCAGCTCATCGAGCCCTACGTTTCGTGCCGGGCCAATCCGATGATCGACGGTTTCTGCGCGGAAGGCATCCGCCGCGTCGCCCGCTCGCTGCGCCCCGCCTACCACCGCGGTGACGCCGCCGCCCGCGAAGACATGGCGCTCGCCAGCCTGTTGGGCGGCTTCGCCCTGGCCAACGCCGGACTCGGGGCGGTCCATGGTTTTGCCGGTCCGATCGGCGGCGCGTTTCCCGCTCCGCACGGCGCGATTTGTGCCGCGCTGCTGCCGGCAGTCATGGAGGCCAACCTCCGCGCCGCCGAACTCCGTCAGCCTGACGGCGCCCTCAGCCGGCGTTATGGCGACGTGGCGCAATGGCTCACGGGTGATGCCACCGCTTCGGCCGCCGCCGGCGTGCGCTGGGTCCGCGCCCTGATCGGCGAACTGGAAATCCCGTCGTTGGGCGCCTACGGGATCACCGCCGACGACATCCCGTCCCTGGTGGCGCGGGCGGGCGAGGCGAGCAGCATGAAGGGCAATCCCCTGCGCTTGTCCGCCGACGAACTGGCCGGCATCCTGCGGCGGTCGCTGTAGCCCGTGCCTACGCCGCCATGAGAAAATCCCGGCCCTCGACGTAGCCGCGGGCCCGGAGCCGGCTCCGAATCAGCTCCCGCGCCCCGCGGCTGGCCACGTAGCCCAATACAAACGCCGCCGAGGCCGGCGGCAGATGGTCCGACCCAAGCACCGGCCGGCCGCCCAGGTCCCGGCCGATCTTGGCGGGATCGATGTCGATGTAACCGGAAATGGCCACGCCTTGACCCTCAAGATGGGCGGCACGTTTGCGGGTCGGCCGGCCTGCTCCCCAGACCAACACCGGACGGGACTGCGCGCACCGGGCGAGCTCCGCGGCCAGGTACTTGGCCTTCATTCGAAAGAAGGCCTCGGGTGCGTAGCGGGCGTCCGTGCGTGAAAGCCGTGCCGGCCGGTCGTGCCACGTCAGCAGAGTCCGCGGCACCTTCGCCATCCGCACTCCCTGTTCTGCCCATCGCAGCCACAGCTCGTAGTCCTCGGGAAAATCGCCCGCCAGGTAACCGCCGTACCGCGTCACCAGCTCGCGCCGGAACATCACCGACGGATGGGCCAGAGGCGCTTCGATGAAACGGTTGAGGGCGATCTGCTCCGGTGTGACCAGCGAGTTGAGCCATTCGACGTGGCGGGCGTAACCCGACTGGCTGACGCGATCGCCCCCGTGGGCCACCAGGCATCCGACCACACCGATCTCCGGATGCGCCTGCAGAAATGCCACCTGTTCCTCGAGGCGCTCCGGATGCGCTTCGTCGTCCGCGTCCATCCGCGCGAGCCAGCCGCCGCGGGCGGCGGCCACGGCGGTATTGAGGGCCTCCACGATGCCGCCGTGCGGTTGCGGGATCACCCGGATCCGCCGGTCCGCGCGCGCGGCACCCTCCAGGATCCCGCGCGATCCATCCGTCGAACCGTCGTCCACCGCAACCAACTCCCAGTCCGCCCGGGTCTGGCGTTGGATGCTGGCCACCGCGCGCGCCACCGTGCCGGCGGCGTCATGGACGGGCAGAAGCACCGATACTGACGGTCCGGTCGCAGCCACGAGGCAACTCAGGCCACAGGTGGGTCCGGATGCCAATTCCAATCGGCGCCGTCGCGCCGGTCAGTGGCTGATGATGCCTTCCTTCTCCAGCTTCCGGACCTTGGGGCGGATGACCAGCGAACAATAGCCTTGGTACGGGTGTTTCTCGAAATAGTGCTGGTGGTAATCCTCCGCGCGCCAGAATTTCTTCAGCGGAACAATCTCGGTGACGATCGGGTTCCGGTATTCCGCCTGGGCGGCGGCACGGGATTTCTCGGCGGCGGCTTTCTGGGCCTCGTTTTCGTACAGGATGATCGACCGATACTGGCTGCCCACATCGGCGCCCTGGCGGTCGAGGGTAGTCGGATCGTGGGCATCCCAGAACACATCCAGCAGGTGTTCGTAGCTGACCGCGGCCGGGTCGAACTCAATGCGCACCACCTCGGCATGGCCGGTGGTGTCGCTGCAGACCTCCTCGTACGTTGGGTTGGCCGTGTGGCCGCCCGCATAGCCGCACACGACCGACTTCACGCCGGGCACGCGCTCGAACACCGCCTCCATGCACCAGAAACAGCCGCCGCCCAACACCGCGTATTCCATCTTAGGGTTCATCGCTTTAGTCTCCCCGGCGCCGACCGCCGTGGCTTCAACCAGCGCCAGCAGCGCCAAAACGGTGACAAAGGTCTTCATGCAACATGGGAGACGAAACCCATGCCCGGCATTCCCGCAAGCCGGCCGGCGGGACCGCCGGCCTGGCGCCGACCGCCTTCCCTTCGCCCATTTGCGGATCTCAATCAAAGCCGGCGGGATGCGTCGGCGAACCTTCGCCCCCGCCATCGGCCGAGGCCCGCCGGTACTCCTCCAGGTCGCCCCGGGAGAAACACACGAAGATGACCTCCTGCGGCAGCGCATGCTCGTCCAGGAATGCGCGCACGGTGCGTACGGCGATCCGACAGGCCTGCGCGATCGGATAACCGTAGACTCCGGTGCTGATCGAGGGAAACGCGACGGAGAGCAGGCGATGCTGGTCCGCGAGTCGGAGGGCATGCCGGTAGCAGGACGCGAGCAACGCGGCTTCGCCGGACCCGCCGCCCCGCCAGACCGGACCCACCGTATGGATCACGT
>JBJKRD010000202.1:0-4242 GCA_046704925.1 Opitutaceae bacterium
GCCCAGGGTGACCGGATAGGTGACACTGATCGTCGGGGTACTCATGGGGAAGCCGGGGTGCGGCCGATCCAAACCGCTTTGCCGGACCAAGACAAGCCGGCGGACGGCGCCGGCCCGGACCGGCGGCAGTCCCGCCGTGGCCGAGGCGCGGGCCACCCCGCCCGTCCGGCGTTCACTCCGGCGGCTGGTCGAGGCTGATCGGTTCCGCCTTCACCCGCCAGACGCGCTCGCAGTACTCGCGGATCGCCCGGTCGGCGGAGAAGAAGCCGATGCGGGCGGTGTTCAGGATCGACATCCGGGTCCAGTCCTCCGGGTTCCGGTAGGCCCGGCCGACCTTCTCCTGGCCCTCCACGTAGGCGGCGTAGTCGGCGAGCAGCAGGAAGGGATCCGAGCCGAGCAGGGTGTTGGCGATCGGCTGGAACAGGTCCGGCTCCTCCGGCGAAAAGAAACCCGTGGCGACCTGGTCGATGACCTCCTTGAGCCGCGGGTCGCGCTCGTAGAAGTCGCGCGGCCGGTAGCCGTCGGCCCGGAGCTTCTGCGCCTCGGCGGCGTCCAGGCCGAAGAGGAAGAAGTTCTCGGCGCCGACCCGGCCCCGAATCTCGATGTTGGCCCCGTCGAGGGTGCCGAGGGTGAGGGCGCCGTTGAGCGCAAACTTCATGTTTCCGGTGCCGGACGCCTCCATGCCGGCGGTGGAAATCTGCTCGGAGAGGTCCGCCGCGGGGTAGATCCGCTGCGCGTTCTTCACGTTGAAATCGGGCACGAACACCACGCGCAGCCGCCCGCCGATCGCCGGATCGGTGTTCACGCGCGCCGCCACCGCGTGGACGAGCTTGATGATCAGCTTGGCGATCTGATAGCCGGGCGCGGCTTTGCCGCCAAAGATGACCGTGCGCGGCGGCACGTCCGCCTGCGGTTCGCGCCGCAGGCGGTTGTACAGCGTGATGACGTGCAAAAGATTCAGGTGCTGGCGCTTGTACTCGTGGAGGCGCTTGACCTGGACGTCGAACAGGGTGTCGGGATCGACTTCGATCCGCGTGGTGCCGCGGATGAATTCGGCGAGCGTCACCTTGTTCTGCCGCTTGACCTCGCGCCACGCCTGGCGGAAGGCGCGGTCGTCGGCCAGCGGCTCGAGCCCGCGCAACTGCTCGAGGTCGCGGATCCAACCCTCGCCGAGGTGCCGGGAGATGAGGGCGGCCAGCCGCGGATTGCTCACGACGAGGAAGCGCCGCGGCGAAACGCCGTTGGTGATATTGGTGAACTTGGCCGGGGCCAGGTCGTAGTAGTCGCGCAGGACGCCCTGGCGGAGCAGCTTGCTGTGCAGCTCGGCGACCCCGTTGACCGTCTTGCAGGCGAGCGCGGCCAAGTGCGCCATGCGCACAAAACGCACCCCGGTTTCGTCGATGAGGGAAAGCCGGGAAACGAGGCCGGGATCGCTGGGAAAGTTCAGCCGGACCTCCTCGAGGAACCGCCGGTTGATCTCGTAGATGATCTCCAGGTGGCGGGGCAGGAGGGCGCCGAACAGGGGCAGGGGCCAGCGCTCCAACGCCTCGGGGAGGAGGGTGTGGTTGGTGTAGCCGAAGGTGTTGCGGGTGATCTTCCACGCCATCTCCCACGACAGCTGGTGCTCGTCCACCAGGAGCCGCATGAGCTCGGCGATGGCGATGGCCGGATGCGTGTCGTTGAGCTGGACGGCGTATTTCTGGTGAAAGGTCTCCAGGCTCGGCGCGGACTGGAGGTGCAGCCGGACCATGTCCTGCAGCGCGCAGGAGGCGAAGAAATACTGCTGCTGCAGGCGGAGCTGCTTGCCCTGGGGCAGGTCGTCGTTCGGATAGAGGACCTTGGTGATGTTCTCCGAGACGATCTTGTCCATCACCGCGCCGTAGTAGTCTCCGGTGTTGAAGATCCCCAGATCGAATGATTCCGCGGCCACGGCCCGCCACAGGCGCAGGAAGTTCGCGGTGTTGACGCGATAGCCGACGATGGGCGTGTCGAACGCCATGCCGCGCACCACGTGGTGGGGAATCCAGCGCACCCGGGTTTCGCCGTTGTCCAGGTGGGTCTTCGTCTGCCCGCCGAATTTGACCTCGAAGGTGAGCTGCGGCCGGGGCAGCTCCCACGGATTGCCCAGGCGCAGCCACTGATCGGCCTTCTCGATCTGCCAGCCGTCGCGGATCGCCTGGTTGAAGATGCCGAATTCATAGCGAATGCCGTAGGCGATCGACGGAATCTCCAGCGTCGCCATGCTGTCGAGGAAGCACGCGGCGAGGCGGCCGAGACCGCCGTTGCCGAGGCCCGGCTCCTCCTCCTGTTCGAGAATCTCCGCCAGGTCGAGGTCGAGGCTCGTCATGGCCTCGGCGGTCGCATCGAAGATCCCGAGGTTGAGCAGATTCTTGGCGAGCTGCGGCCCGAGCAGGTATTCGGCCGAGAGAAAGCAGACGGTGCGGCTGCGCCGCTCGTAATAGGTTTCCGCCGTGCGGATCCAGCGCTGCAGCATCCGGTCGCGCACGGTGTAGGCCAGCGCCATGTACCGGTCGTGCGCCGTGGCGACCTTGGGAAAGCGTCCCAGGACGCAGAAGAGATTGTCGCAGAAAGCCCGGGCGATGGCGTGGGGACTCAGGCCGGTGCGGATGTCTTCGACCCCGGTCGGCACCGGATCGGCCGGCACGCGTGAATCTTGCTTCATGGCGGATTGGTCGGCGACGCATCCGACGCGCATGGCGTTGCTTGCCGGATACTTAGCCCTTTTCGGAATCGAGCATGCTGTCCGCCGAAATGCCGAGCACAAGCCGGATGGGTCCGGGAGCCGAAGATTGACGAATCCTTTGCGCTCACGACGTCGGGCGGAAGATCGGCAATGCGGCGCGCCTTACGCGGGTCGGCGGGCTTCCACCAGCGCGTCCATCATTTCGCCGGCCTGCAGCAGGCGCACCTCCCGGAAACCGGCGTTCGCCAGACCGTCGGCAATCTCGGCGAACGTGTAGGTGCCGCCCGCGCGGGTTGCGACCAGCATGTTGACGGCAAACAGCGCTCCGGCCCGCGGCGCGGTGCGCTCGTCGTCCATCACGTGATCCCGGATGATCAGGCGTCCACCCGGCGACAGCGCGGCCCAGACCTTCCGGAACAGCGCGAGATTCTCCTCGGGCCCGTTGGCATGGATGATCGCGGAAAGCCAGGCGAGATCGTGGCCGCCGGGCAGGGGATCGGTGAGATAGTCGCCCGCCGCCAGGGTCACCCGTTCCAGGCAGCCGGCCGCGGCCAGTCGCTCGCGCGCCAGCGGGATGACGTCGGGCAGGTCGAAGAGGGTGGCCCGCATTTCGGGCGCGGCCTGCAGAAAGGCGAGGGTGTAGGTTCCGGAGGCTCCGCCCACGTCGAGCAGCCGGCGTGCCCCGGCGGGCTTGACCGCCGCCACGATGCGCGGGGCCAGCGAACGGGCGATAACGTCCATCGCGCCGATAAAGGCGCGCGTGTAATCGGGACGGGTCGGCGGACCCGAACGCCCGCCCTTGACCCGCGCCGTCAGGCCGGACCAACGTTCCCACAAGTCGGCCGTGTGCAGGATGCTGGCCAGAATCGAGTCGGGGCCGCCGGACGCCAGCCGGCCGGCCATCTCGGGCGGGCAGCGATAGACCCCAGCTTTCTTACGCAGCAATTCCATCGCCGCGAGGGTGTCGAGGACCGTCGTCAGCGGCCGAAGCTGCCAGCCGTGCTCGCGGGCCAGGGCGCTGGCGCTGCGGGGCTCGGCGGCGAGCTGGGTGAACAGGTCGAGTTCCGCGGCCGTCAACAGCACGCGGGCCTCCATGAAGCCGCGGGCCATGCGCAACAGCGGTTCCGGCGGCGAAACGGGTGGCCGAGAGGCGGGCATGCCGTCAGCCTAGTCCGGACGGACCGCACCGCAAACGCATAGAAGAGGTGCCGGCCCGGCGAAGCCCCGCGCCGCGGAGGCCCCGGGAACGGATCAGGCGCCCCACCCGAGCGCACGCCGCCGGCGCCAGAGTTCGCGCGGCGCGATGATGCCCCGCGGCGTGATTATGCCGGTGATCAGCTCCGGCGGCGTGACATCGAACGCCGGGTTCCTGGCCCGACTCGACGGATTCGCAATGCGCACGAAAAGGTGGCGGCGGCCCGCCGCACCCCACGCGCCCAACACCTCGCTTTCCTCCCGCTCCTCGATCGGAATGTCGCGTCCCGACCGGAGCTGCCAATCGATGCTGGAGAGGGGGATGGCGACGTAAAAGGGGATGC
>JBJKRD010000203.1:0-8874 GCA_046704925.1 Opitutaceae bacterium
TCCACGTCGCGGAAGAAATCGGGCCGCTGCTTGGGCTCCTCGTGGGCCGTGACGGTCGTCGGCGCGGCGCCGTCCGCGGCCATGCAGGCCTCGTGGAGCACGTAAATGCCGAGGTCCATCAGCGGACCGCCGCCGGCCAGCTTCTTTTCGGCCCGCCATTCGTGGTGGGTCATGACGAAGGCGAACGCGCCGCTCATTTTGGAGAACGCCCCGAACTCGCGGTCGTGGGCCAGGCGCATCAGCTCCTGGTGGTAGGGGTCGAAGTGGAGACGATAGCCGATGGACAGCTTCACCTTGGCGGCCGCGCACGCGGCGATCATCGCGTCGCACTCGGCGACCGAGACGGCCATGGGTTTCTCGCAGATCACGTGCTTGCCGGCCCGGGCGGCCCGGATGGTGTGCTCGGCGTGCAGCGCGTTCGGCGTGACGACGTAGACGATGTCGATATCGGGGTTGCCGGCCAGGCGCTCCATCGTGTCGTAGTTGTAGATGTTGCGCTCGGGAAACCCGTACTCGCGGCTCCAGCGCGCCCCCTTCGCCGGGGAACCGGTGACGACCCCGGCCAGCCGGCAGCGCC
Organism: Opitutaceae bacterium; assembly: GCA_046704925.1. Classification (GTDB taxonomy): domain Bacteria; phylum Verrucomicrobiota; class Verrucomicrobiia; order Opitutales; family Opitutaceae; genus Fen-1467. The sequence continues at coordinate 578 of JBJKRD010000203.1, forward strand.
GGGTCTGCCGGAGCGCCGGCGCCAGTTGTCCGGTGCTGTACCGGCCCAACCCGACGAGGGCGACCCCGAGCTGGCGACCGGCCGGCGGTTCGGTTTTCGCGGCTTCGGCCGCGGTCGACAGCGACCCGGTCATGGCCAGACCGCCGAGGGAAAGCAGGCGCAGGAATTCGCGCCGCGAAGTTTCACTGACCGGCGTCGGGGGCATGGGCGGGAGTGATTTTGAGGCTGGGGTGGGCGGATTATCCGACGAAGGAAGCGCCGGATGCGCGAATTGGCAACCGCGGCCGCCAGGAAGCGCCGCTCTTTCCCGGCGGGCGGCGCGACGCCGGCGACCCACGGCTTCGACCCCGCGGCGTCGCCCGGGAGCGGCGTTCACTCCGGCAGCGGCAGGCGAATATGGAAGGTGGTGCCCACGCCCCGCCGCGATACGAACGTGATGGCGCCGCCATGCGCGTCGACGATCCCCTTGGCAATGGCCAGGCCGAGGCCGGTGCCGCCCCGCTTGCCGTGGCTGGTGAAGGGCTGGAAGATCGTCTCCCAGATGACCTTGGGAATGCCGGGGCCGTTGTCCTGCACGGTGATGTCGCAGGCGTTCCGGCCCCGGCGCGCCGCGAGCGTGATGACGCCGTTTTTCCGGCCGGCGAGCGCGTCCATCGCATTGATCAGGAGATTTTGCAGCACCCGCAACATCCGGTCGTGATCCAGGACGGCCGTGAGGTTCATCGCCCGGACGCGCACGGTGACACCGGAATCCCGCAGCAGGTCCCGGTTGTAGGCCAGCAGATCGGCAAACAGTTCGCGCAGGGGCACGGCCCGCCGGTCGAGGCGCGACTCGCCCCGGGCGTATTCGAGCACTTCCTCGACCATCGAGCTCATGCGGCGAAGCTGCCGGTCGATGGTCTCGCAGGCCGAGCGGGTGGCGTCGTCCTGGTGGTATTTGCCCACCGCCCCGAGGGCCAGGCGGATGGACGTCACCGGGCTGCGAAAGTCGTGCAGGATGCTGTTGGCCATCTCGCCGATGAGGGTGATCTTCTCCTTGCGGATCAGCGCCTGCACGAAATGCGTGTCGGTGTCGCGCAGGCTCGCGATCACGTGCCGGCAGAGGCCCAGGGTCGTCTTCCACGGGCACCGGGCGAGGGTGGCCAGGACGGCCGGCCGCGGCAGAATGGCCGCCTCCACCTCGGTCTCGGTCATGGCCCGGGCGCTGCGGCCGCTGCCATCGAGGACGCCCAGTTCGCCGAAGAAATCGTTTTCATCCACCAGCGCCAGCGTCTGAAAATGCTCGCCCCGCGTGCGCTTGAGGATCTGCACCCGTCCGGACAGCACGAGGTAGATGGCCCCGGACGGATCGTTCTCCTCGAAGATGATCCGGCGGGGCGGATACGTCCCCCGGAGGGGGCTGCGGGCGAGATGCCGCGCGTGGCCGCCAGGGAAATACCGGAAAAAGCGGTGTCCCAGCATTTCCATGAATTCGAACGAGACCGATGCCAGCATCCGCCGGGACGGGAGTCGAGCGACGAATTGGCCCGCCGGATCCGGGGTGGGAGGCGATCCCGGCGCCGGCGGGCGGGCGCCCTCAGAGCTGCACCGGCAGGCCGATCTCGATCACCTGGGTCGGGAGGATCTTGTAATAATCCTTCACCGGGCGGGCATTGCGGCTGAGGAAGGCGTAGAAGGTCTTCTGCCATTCCCACATGCGGGCGTTGCCTCCGGCCATGATCATCTCGCGGTTGAAGAAGAACGTGACCTCCTGCGGCTTGAGCGGCACCCCGCGGGCCTGGAGTTCCGCGCACAGGGCGCCGACATCCGGCGATTCCATGTAGCCGTAGTAGCCCACCGCGCGCCAGACGCCTTCGCCCTCGTGGTTCAGGATCAGACGTTCCTCGGGCGGGACGTGGGGAATCTCCTCGAAGCTGATCGTCAGAAGCACCGCCGTCTGCTGCAGGCATTTGTTGGACTTGAGGTGGTGGAGCAGGGCGAGCGGGACTCCCCGGGGCGAGGCGGCCATGAACACCGCGCTGCCGGGCACGCGCACGATCGACCGGCTTTTGGCGATGTCGGACAACTGCAGCTCGGTGATCGCGCCGCTGTACACCTTTTCCTGAATCTCGCTCCGCCCGACCTTCCACGTGTGCATGATGGCGAGGATCGCCACGGCCACGGCCAGCGGCAACCAGCCGCCGTTGGTGAACTTGTGCAGGTTCGAGTAGAAGAAGGCCAAATCGATCACGGCAAAGGCGAGGCAGAGGGGCAGCGCCCGCCAGCGGGACCAGCGCCAGTTGCGCACCATGACCAGGTACAGGGCCATCGTAGTGACCACCATGGTCCCGGTGACCGCGATGCCGTAGGCGCCGGCGAGATTGGAGCTGGAGTGGAATCCCAACACCATCGCGATCGTGCCCACCGCCAGCGCGGCATTGACCAGCGGCAGGTAGATTTGCCCGCGCTGGTCCGGGTTGGTGTGGGTCACCGTCAGCCGGGGAAAATAGCCGAGCTGAATGGCCTGGCGGGTGAGCGAATAGGTGCCGGAAATCAACGCCTGGCTGGCGATGATCGCGGCGACGACGGAGAGGATGATCAGCAGCAGGCGCGGCCACCCGTCCGGAGCCATGGCGAAGAACGGGTTGTTCGGGTCCGCCGGATGGGAGATGGCGTACGCGCCCTCGCCGAAGTAGTTCAGGACCAGGCTCGGGAAGGTCAGGCCGAGCCAGGCCCGGACGATCGCCTTGCGCCCGAAATGCCCCATGTCGGCATACAGCGCCTCCGTGCCGGTGATCGTGAGCACGATGACCCCGAGCAGCGGGATGACGTAATGCGGATGAAAGGTCAGCAGGCGGAGTCCCTTGAGCGGATTGAGCGCGGCGAAAACCAACGGCGTGTGCGCGATATGCCAGACGCCCAGCAGGGCCAGCACGGTGAACCAGACCAGCATGATCGGCCCGAACACCCCGCCGATCGCCTTGGTGCCCTTGAACTGGAACCAGAACAGGAGGACCAGGATCACGCAGGCGATCGTCTCCACGTACGGCGCGAAGCCGTCGTTGAGGGTGATGAGGCCTTCCGCCGCGCCCAGCACCGAGATCGCCGGCGTGATCACGCCGTCGCCGTACAAGAGCGCGGCCCCGAAAAGCACGATCAGGGTGACGATTCCGATCCGCCGGGCGGCCTTCCGCGGCTGGTCGGCCCGGCTCAGCGCCAAAAGCGCGAAGATCCCGCCCTCGCCGTGGTTGTCCGCCCGCATGACCACGAGGAGGTATTTGATGGTGACCACGGCGGTCAACGACCAGAACATCAGCGAAAGGATGCCCAGGATGCCCTGGGTCCGCTCGATGGGAGGCAGGGACGCGAGGCATTCGCGCATGGTGTACAGCGGGCTCGTGCCGATGTCGCCGAACACGACGCCCAAGGCACCAAGGCTCAAGGCCATCTGGACCCTGCGATCCGCGGTCTCTGGCTCCGGCTGGGTCATGAGCGCGGGAGTCTCGGCAAGAAAGTCGCGGGCTCCAAGCAGTTTCTGTCGACGATCGCGACCTCGCCCGGCCGGGACCACCGGGCGCCCGGCGTCCCGACGGCCCTGCGATCCATTCGACATTCCCGGCAAACAAACCACCATGCCCGGCATGAGCATCGAGTGGCAGACCGTCAAAAGCTACACGGACATCGTCTATCGGAAGGCTCCCGGCATCGCGAAGGTGACCATCAACCGGCCGGCCAAGCGGAACGCCTTCCGTCCCCGCACCGTGGCGGAGATGCACGAGGCGTTCGCCGATGCCCGGGAGGACCAGGGCATCGGGGTCGTGCTGCTGACCGGGGCGGGACCGCACACCGACGGCAAGTACGCCTTCTGCGCGGGCGGCGATCAGAGCGTCCGCGGTTCCGCTGGCTATGTCGACGAGGCGGGGGTGCCGCGGCTCAATGTCCTGGACCTGCAGCGGCTCATCCGCTCGATGCCCAAGGTGGTCATCGCCCTCGTCGCCGGTTACGCGATCGGCGGCGGGCACGTGCTGCATCTCGTCTGCGACCTGACGATCGCGGCGGACAACGCCATCTTCGGCCAGATTGGACCGAAGATGGGCAGTTTTGACGGGGGCTTTGGCGCCAGCTACCTGGCCCGGATTGTCGGCCAGAAGAAGGCGCGCGAGATCTGGTACCTTTGCCGCCAGTACGACGCGCGCCAGGCGCTGGAGATGGGGTTGGTCAATGCCGTCGTGCCGGTGGCGCAGCTCGAGGCCGAGGGAGTGAAATGGGCGCGCGAGATCCTCCAGCACAGTCCGCTGGCCATCCGCTGCCTGAAGAGCGCGTTCAACGCCGACGTCGACGGGCAGGCCGGGCTCCAGGAGCTGGCCGGCAACGCGACGCTGCTGTATTACATGACCGAGGAAGCCCGCGAGTTTCACCGCGCCCAGCGCGAGAAGCGCCGGCCCGACGCGGGCAAATTTCCCTGGTTGCCCTGAGACGGAACGATGCAGTTCGCGCAGGATTCTCGAACGATCTTGCCCACACCATTCGGTGATAGGGCCGGCGCTGGTCGCCGGGCCGCCTGTATCGGCAAATTCGGCCTGCCGACAAGCGGCAGCCCTACATCCGGGTGAATCGTTCCGGCTGAGACGACCGGCTGCCCCGGGCTCGGGCCGCCGCGCGCGACCCGGCGGGCCGGTGGCGCCGTCAAGGCCGCATCAGTCGGCGGATTTCGCCGGCCGAATCCGGACCGGTGCGATGCGCCAGGGTGTAGACGGAGCGCCGTTCCAGCTGACCGCCCGCAGCCAGGCTCTCCAGCGGGCCCAGAAACTCCAATTCCACGTAGGGCAGCGGGTCGGCATTCGTATAAATCTCGGCGCTGCTTCCGTGATCGGGATAGGAAGCGCCCGGGACCAGGGCCGAATCGATCCGCAACGTCTCGCGGCGCCCGATCCAAAAAAGACTGGCGGAGCGCACGCCGATCTTGCGGTTGCCCTGCGGCGCGCGGGCCAGGGTGATGAGGTCACCCGTCACCTTCAGATCGGCGGGGAGATCTTCGGACAGGCGGACGTAGGCCGGCGCGGAAGGCGGTGGGTCCGATCGGACCGCGGCGACGGCGACGGGATCCCGGACCTGGGTGATCGTCCAGACGCCGACTGAAACCGGCGGGCCGGCGACCTTCTCGAAGCGGGTCGTGATCGTCATTTCCGGCGCGGCGGCGGCGAGCTCGATGCGGCGCCGCACCCGGATTCCGTATCCGGCATCGACCGCCGAAATTAGGGTGACGCCGGTGTCGTCGGACTCGGCCGTCATCGGCAGGCCGTCGAAGCCGGCCGGCGGCGGCCAGGCACGCCCCGCCTGGCGCCCCCACGTGTCCTGCGGCGCCGGCCAGGCCTTGTCGCCGCCGAAATTGGTCCAGGCATCGGCTGACGCCTCGGACCGACGTCCGCGGAGGCCGGGATTTTCCCAGAACGGCCCTTCCGTTTCACCCACGAAGCGAAATTGCATCACGCGACCCACGGCGGGCACGACGACCGCCTCCACGACGCCGTTGCCGACGATTATCGCGTCCGGCCATCCGCGGTAGGTCATGCGTCGGCAGGTGATGGGTGAGGGGGCTGGCGGAGCCGGCGTCCCGGTGCTTGCGCCACCGAAAACGCCGACAGCGACGATCACCGCTGCGAGCCGAAGCACGGGGCGGGGACGCCAGGGCAGCGGTCGGCCGGCGGGGAGATCAGCGGAGGCATGGGGATTCCAGGACAGGTCTCTCATCCAACCTTCCCGGGGCAGCGAGGCAAGGGGAACCCGAGACGGTTTGGCCGGCGCCGGGTTGGCCATCAGGCCGTCACGGCAAGACTGTGGCCTCCACGGGACCCAACGGCAGATCGACGTGGATCAAACTGCGATTCGGCCGGGCCGACGCGGCGGAGCGAAAGGTGAAGGCGTAAGCCTCGCCCAACGCGAGGTGGTGCGAGGCGTTTTCATCGAGCAGGGGATGATAGAACAAACGCCCGGTGCGGGAGAGCGACGTCTCCTCGGGGACCAGGGCCACTTCGCCAAGGCGGCAGGCGCCGGGGTCCGTGGCCAGCATCCGTTCGAGCGTCTCGCCCCCGGACCGGGCCCGGGCGCGGACGACCGCGCCGTGATGGAACTCAAGTTCCATGCCCTCCATCACCCGGCCCCCGTAGACCACCGGTCGCGCCACCCGCACGACGCCTGCGGCGGAGTCCCGCCGCGGCAGGGTGAAGATTTCGTCCGTGGGCAGATTCGCGACGAACGGCCGGCCGTCCTGGGTGGTCAGGTTCGCCGTGCACCAGACGTGATCCTCCGGCAGGGCGACGCGCAGGTCCGTGTCGGGTCCGCGAAAGTGCAGGCCCGCCGGCCGCCGCGCGTTGAGTTCGTCGCGCCGCCGCGCCAAGACGTCGAGATGCGCCCACCAGGCGGGGGCGGGATCGCCATCGTGGATCCGGCAGGCTGCGAGGACGTCGCCCCACAGGGCGGCGAGCCGCCGGGGCGCGGGGAGGTCGGGATACACGGCGTCCGCCCAGGCCGGGGTCGGTGCGCACACGGCGGTCCAGTTGGTGGCGCCGGCCGTCAGGCGCGCCGCAATCCGGCCGAAGGTCCGCGAGGTGCGCCGGCGAAAGTCGGCCGCGCGATCGACCGGCACGTCACCCAGGAGGTGCGGGTGGCTGCTCTGGAGAAACAGGAGCGCGTCGCCGCGGCTGATGTGCTGCCGCATGACCGCGGCATGGCGTTTGAGCCGGAGGTGGAAGAACCAGCCGGCGCCCCGCCGGACGGCGAGCTGCAACCGCCGCTCGTCGCCCCAGAGCACACGCACGCGGCCGCCTCCGCTGCGGGCGGCGGCGACCCGGATCTCCGCGACCAGCCCGGCGGCCGCGCGGGCCACGCCCTGCAGCTCGTAGGGCTCCGCGATCAGCAGGCGCTGGCCGGGCCGCAGGTTGAGGCCGACGCGGACGATGGTCTCCGCATATTTCCGGAGCTGGGCGGAATCCGCGCACGGCATCGTCGCATGGTTGCAGGCCCCGGCCGGCAGGCGACGAAAAACGAACGGCCCGGTGCGCGCGCCGGGCCGTGAATGGAATGGGCGCGGGCGCCTATTTTCCGAGGCTCCGACGCAGATCGTCCAGCTGGCCGGCGGAGCCGAGCTTCTCGTTCTTGTGGGCGATGAACTTGGCGTACTCGTCCATGAAGATCTTGCCCGGCGGGCGGAAATCAAAGTCGCCCGGCTTGTCGCGGAAGAATTCGCGGTGCACGCGCGTCCAGACCAGGCGCCCGTCGGTGTCGATGTTGATCTTGGTGACGCCGAGCTTGGCCGCCGGCAGGTACTCGTTCTCGTCCACCCCCACGGCATTCGCCAGCTGGCCGCCGGCGGCATTGATGCGGCGCACCTCCTCCTGGGGCACGCTGGAGGAGCCGTGCATCACGATCGGAAATCCGGGCGCCCGATCGCGGATCCCCTCGAGCACCTCGAAGTGCAGGGATTGCCGGCCCTTGAACTTGTAGGCGCCGTGGCTCGTCCCGATGGCCGCTGCCAGGGAATCGCAACCCGTGAGTTTGATGAAGCGCTCCGCCTCCTCGGGCCGGGTGAGGCAGGCATTGCCTTCCTCGACCTTGATGTCCTCCTCGACGCCGCCGAGCATGCCCAGCTCGGCCTCGACGCTGATGCCTTGCTTGTGGGCCGCCGCGACGACCCGCTTGGTGATGGCGACGTTCTGGTCGAACGGTTCGAGGGAGGCGTCGATCATCACCGAACTGTAGAAGCCGGAGCTGATGCAGTCGTAACAGGTCTCCTCGTCGCCGTGGTCGAGGTGGACCGCAAAGATGGCGTCGGGAAAAATCTGCTCCGCGGCGCGGATGATGGCCTCGAGCATGCGCTTGTCGGTGTATTTCCGCGCGCCCTTGGAGATCTGGATGATGAACGGGGCCTTGGACTGCAGGCAGCCGCGGAAAAGCCCCATGGCCTGCGCCGCGTTGTTGATGTTGTAGGCGCCGTTGGCGTATTTGCCGTAGGCGTGTTTGAAGAGCTGAGCCGTGGTGACAATCATGGCGGAAGGCGTTTGTGATGAACCGCCCAAGTTACGCGGCGGGGCAAAAGGCGCTCAAGCGTATTCTGACGGAGGTTGCGTGCATGGCCAACGCAGCCGAGACGGCTGCGCCAGGTGGGGTGGAGGCGAGGGGCGGTTGGGTGGCGCAGGCCTCAGGCCTGCGTGTGTCGTTTGAACTCACGGTCCAACGCAGCCGGGACGGCTGTGCCAGGTGGGGTGGAGTCGAGGGGCGGTTGGGTGGCGCAGGCCTCAGGCCTGCGTGGTTCGCTGGGA
>JBJKRD010000204.1:0-9929 GCA_046704925.1 Opitutaceae bacterium
CCACGGCTGGGCACATGCACGATGTGCATGCCGGCTGCCCTCGCTCCGGCGAGGCCCGGCGCAGCATCCTCGAAAACGAGACACTTGTGCGGCGGCACCCCCATCCGGGCGGCGGCAAACAGGAACATGTCCGGCGCCGGCTTTCCCCGGCCGGGCGCCACGTCCGCCGGCGTCACCACCAGGCGGAACAGGGTGTCCAGGCCCGTCAGTTTCAGCGTGGCGTGGGCCACGTGGGGCATGCCGCCGGTGACCACCGCCATCGGCCGCGTCGGCGCCACCCGGCGCGCAAATGCCACCACCGGCTCGATCAGCTTCGCCTGCCCCAGGCTCCGGAGATAGGCCTCCTCTTTCACGTGTTCCACCCGCGCCGCATCCAGCGGCACTCCGTAATGGTCGCCAATCCGCCGGGCCACCAGCAGCGTCGGCACGCCGCCCAGCGAATAGAAAAAATCCTCATCCAAGTCCCGCCCCAGCCCGCACTTCCGGAGGGCGTCGCGCCACGCGGCAAAGTGCAGCGGCATCGTGTCGACCAGCGTGCCGTCGAGGTCGAACACATAGCCGGCGAAATCACCTTCGGGAATGTCCAGTTTCATTGCGCGGCGCAACAGAGCAAAGGCCGACCGCGCTGGCAATCGAAACCGCCGTTTTTCGTCCACCTATTCGCAACACAACAACTTGCGTCGTTCCCATCCGATCACCTGGCCCAGGCGGTCGAATTCGAACCGGCAGCACGCCTGCAGCTTCGCCCGCAGCATCTGTCGCCCGCGCCGGACGCGGGATTTCACGGCGGTCAGCGACAGGTTCATCCGCAGCGCGATTTTCGCCAACGGCAATCCCTCCAGCTCCGCCAGCCGCACCGGCTCGCGATAGGCCGGGGGCAGTTCCGCCAAAAAATGGTGGATCGAGGCGGCCATGGCCGTCCGCATCGCCGCGACCTCGTCGCGCCGTTCCGCGGCCAGCGCCGCCGGCAGCTCCTCAGTCGGACGCAACCGCCGGTGATAATCGATCAGGGTCGAGCGCGCCACCCGGTAGAGCCAGGCTTCGAGGCGGGTGTCGTCGCGCAGGGTGCCGCGCGACCGGTAGACCTTGAGCAGCGTCTCCTGCGTGAGGTCGTCGGCCGTGGCGTCGTCGCGCACGCGGCGGCGGAGAAAAGAACGCAGCCGCGGCGCCACCCGCAGAACCTCCGAGTCAAAGGCGATCGCGGTCATGGGCGCACCGCCCGGGTCATGCACACGGCGCTCGCCGGACACAGGCGGCGGAATTCCTCCGAGGCGGCGATGGCGGCCGGGACCCGGGCCCGCGCCACGCGCGCGAAACCGTGCCGGGCGAAAAAGGCCTCGGCCGTGGTGGTCAGCAGATAGAACCGCCGCGCCCCCCGCCGCGGGGCCTGCGCGGCGAGCCGGCGGACCAGCCGGCCACCCCACCCGGTCCCCCGCCAGGCCGAAGCCACCACCAGCGACCGCAGCAGCGCGTTGACCCCATGCAACTCGAAGCCGATCGCGCCGACGATCGCCCCGGCGCGGCGCATCACCAGGAAATTCTCCAGGTGGGCCGCGAAATCCTCGGCGGGCAGCGCCGCGCCGCGCAACAGGGCCCCGATCGCCGCCGCGTCGCCGGGCGTCGCCGCCCCGATCGTGGTCCGTGCGGTCACCGCCTTCATGCCGTCCCAGGCTTACAGGCGGTGAGGTAGGCGGACACCACAAAATCCGCCACGCCCGGATCGTCGGTCCATTCCGCGACCAGTTCGCGCGAACGCGGCCGCGGCTGGATGTCGATGCGATCGAAGCCGGCGTCGCGCAGCATTGCCTTGACCTCGGACACGAGGGCGGCACCGGCGACACAGGCGCCGATGGCTTCGAGCTGGCCCCGCAGGGCGTCCGGCACGGGCTTGACCGCCACCACGTCGGCAATGGCCAGCCGCCCGCCGGGCCTGAGCACGCGATAGGCTTCGCGGAAGACCTGGGGTTTCTCCGGCGAGAGGTTGATGACGCAGTTGGAGATGATCAGATCGACGGTCCCGTCGGCCACGGGCAGATGCTCGATCTCGCCCAACCGGAACTCGACGTTGTCGAACCCGGCGGCATTGCGCCGGGCCCTGGCGATCATGGGGGGCGCCATGTCGACCCCGATGACCCGACCGGTGCCTTGGAGCTGGCGGGCGGCCAGCAGACAGTCGAAGCCTGCACCGCTCCCGAGATCGAGGATGGTCTCGCCGGCCTTGATGGAGGCCAGGGCCAGCGGGTTGCCGCATCCGAGGCCCAGATCGGCCCCGGCGGGAACGGCGGCGACATCGGCCGCCGCATAGCCCAGTTTCTCGCTGTAGGGGTCCGCCGCGCCGCAGCAGCCGGATCCGCCGCCGCAACCGCAACCGGCATCAGCCTGTTCCGCAATGGCGCCATAGCGCTCGCGGACGAAGTCCCTGATTTGAACGGCATCGAGGTTATTCATGGGAATGGTGGTCGTTTCCTTCCCTTAAGACGCAACCCCGGCGCAAAGGACGCAGATTTTCGGTCCGGCACCGGCGGCCAGGGGAAGACGCCCGACCTCCGCCTCCCGTTCTGACGGCAGGTAGCGCGGGCGCGGCGTCCGGTCGCGAGACGCGACCACCAGCAGCGCCGCCATCGCCGCGGCCGCAAAGCCGCCATCGAAGGCAAATCGGGAAAACGCAAAAACGGCCACGACGGCCGGTGACACCAAGGTCAGCACGAGAATTGGGACGGTTTTCATGATTGCTTACGCCATACAGACGCAAGCCCCGCCGCGCGGACGCAGGAAAAATCCCGTCCGACCGTCCCGATGGCCGGCCGACCGTCATGCCGGGTCCCCGCCCGCGGGGTGGCGCGGGCGGACCCGGGCGCCGCCGGCCGCGCCTAGCGGCGCAGGCCGCGATGAAGCCGGCTCGAGGGTTTGCCCGCGCTCTCGGCCGCCAGGGCGCGTTCGTCGAACAGGGCCGAGTAAACGTACGGGAAATCGTCGAGCTTCTTCCACTCGATCGCGCGGCCGATGAAGCGCTCGATGCTGCGCGCGTCCCGCACGCTCTCCTCGGTCACCAGGGTGAAGGCGTCGCCGGTATGGTGGGCGCGGCCGGTGCGGCCAATGCGGTGCACGTAGTCCTCGGGATTCTCCGGCACGTCGTAATTGATGACATGGGTGACGCCGGCGATGTCCAGGCCGCGGGCGGCCAGTTCGGTGGCCACCAGCACCTCGTACCGGCCCCCTTTGAAGCCGGTCAACGCCTCCTGCCGCTCCTGCTGGCTCCGGTCTGCGTGCATCACCGCGACGGAGTGCTTGTGCGACTTGAGCCAGGCGGCCACGCGATCGGCGCCCACTTTGGTCCGGCAGAACACGAGCACGCTTTCAAACTGCGTCCGGGACAGCAGCGTCAGCAGCAGCTCGAATTTCTGGGAGCCGACCACGGGGTAGAACGCGTGCGCCACCGTCTCGGCGGGCGCGCGGCGCCGGCCCACCTCCACCGTCACCGGACCGCGGAGCGCCCAGCCCGCCAGCGATTCGATCTCCGGCGGCAATGTCGCGGTGAACAGCAGCGTCTGCCGTTCGCGCGGGCATTGCTGCACGATGCGCTTCACGTCGGGCAGGAAGCCCATGTCGAGCATGCGGTCGACCTCGTCGAGCACGAGAATGTCGACCTCGCGCAGCGTCATCGTGCGCTGTTCCAGATGATCGAGCAGCCGGCCGGGCGTGGCCGCGACCACGTCCACCCCGCGCTTGAGATCCTCACGTTGGCGGCCGTAGCCCACTCCGCCATAGACCACCGTGACGCGCAGGTTGGTGAACTTGCCGTAGTCCCGAAACGCCTGTTCCACCTGCAGGGCCAGTTCGCGCGTCGGTTCCAGGATCAGGCAGCGCAGGGGGCCGTGCCGGCCGAGCCGTTGCAGGATGGGCAGGGGGAACGCGCCCGTCTTGCCCGTGCCGGTCTGGGCGGAGCCAATGACGTCGCGGCCCGCGAGTACGAGCGGGACGGCCTGCGTCTGGATGGGGGTCGGCTCGGTGTAGCCCATCTCCTGCACGGCGTAGGCGAAGGCGTCCGCGAGCCCGAGCTTGCTGAAGACCGTGTCCATCGGGGGCACGTCGGGTGGCGGCGGCACCGGCACCGGCACCGGTGAGCGCGGGGCCGGTTTTGGCTCAGGCCGGGACCCGCCCTTGGCCGGCGGACCCTCGTGCGGCCGGTGTCCCCGGCGGCGGCCCTGGCGGCCGGGCGGGTGCGATTTGCCCGCTGGAGCGTGTCCGGGCCCGGCGGTTCGGTGAGTGGATTTCGGCGCCGGTCGGGCGGCGACGGTCTTGGGACTGGTCGTCAGCGTTTTCCGGATCGACGCAATAATTTTACGCAACATGTCAGATCAAAGTCCGACAGCTTCGGGTTTTCCGCGGGAGACGCAACCATGGAAACCGGACCGGCCCGCCCAATCGAGGTGCCGGCCCCGAATTATTCCCGGACGGGCGCCACCGGCCGGCGCCCCGGGAAAAGGGCACGGCAGATTTCGCAGGTCGTTCCGTCGCACCCGCGCGCCGTGCAGTGCTCGCGGCCATAGTAGATGAATCGCAGGTGGAGCCGGATCCACTCCTCGCGGGCAAAGAGGCGTTTCAGGTCGCGCTCGGTCTGCTCCACGTTCCGCCCCCAGGTGAGCCGCCAGCGACGCGCCAGGCGGTGAATATGCGTGTCAACCGGGAAGGCCGGCACCCCGAAGGCCTGCGCCATCACCACCGAGGCCGTCTTGTGGCCGACTCCCGGCAGGGCCTCGAGCGCCGCAAAGCTCTGCGGCACCCGCCCCTCGTGGCGCGCGACGAGCAGACGCGAAAGCCCCGCGATCGCCCGCGCCTTTTGCGGAGCCAGCCCGCAGGATCGGATGATTTCCTCGATTTCCGCCACCGGGATCGCGGCGATGGCCGCGGGGGTGTCGCCCCGGGCCCATAACCGCGGGGTGACCAGATTCACCCGCCGGTCCGTGCACTGGGCCGAAAGCAGCACCGCCACGAGCAGCGTATAGGCGTCGCGGTGCGCCAGCGGCACCGGCGGATCCGGATACAATTCCGCCAGGCGCCGCGAGACGAAGGCCGCCCGGGTGGCCCGGGTGGCGAATGGGCGCCGCGGCCGGCCGGAAGCTCCGGCCGTGCTGACTGCCCGGTCTCCGGTTCTTGGGCGAATCCGTGCTCCCATGGCGCCAAGAAGAGAACCGGTTCCGTCGGAAAAACAACCCGGATTGGCGGGCGGTGGCGCCGCGGCCAGATCGCTGTTGCGTGCCCTCCCGCCGCCCCTACCGTCCGCAGGTATGTTCCCGCCAGGCGACCCGCTCGCTCCGCTCGACACCTTTGCCCGCCGCCACCTCGGCCCGGATGACCGCGAGACCGCGGCGATGCTCGATCAACTGGGCCAGCCGAGTCTCGAGGCGCTGATCGATGCCGCCCTGCCGGCGCCGATCCGGTCCCGGCAGCCCCTGAGTCTCCCGGCGCCGGCCGGGGAAGGCGCGGCCCTGGCGGAATTGCGCGCCATCGCCTCGCAAAACCAGGTCTTCCGCAGCTTCATCGGCATGGGCTATTACGACGCCCCGACCCCACCGGTCATCCAGCGCACGGTCCTGGAGAATCCCGGCTGGTACACGGCCTACACCCCGTATCAGGCGGAGATCTCGCAGGGACGGTTGGAGGCGCTGCTCAACTTCCAGACGATGGTGGCCGACCTCACGGGTCTGGAAGTGGCCAATGCCTCGCTGCTCGACGAGGGCACCGCCGCCGCCGAGGCCATGACGCTTTGCCATCGCGCCCGGCCGGGCCCCGGGAACGTGTTTTTCGTTTCCGCGGCGTGTCATCCGCAGACCATCGACGTCGTCCGGACGGGGGCGCGCCCGCTCGGCCTCGAAATCGTCGTCGGCGACCATCACACCTTCCAGCCGGACGCCCGGGTCTTCGGCGTGCTCGTGCAGTATCCCGACACGTGGGGATCAATCCACGATTATGCGGATTTCTTTGCGCGGGCCCATGCCGCCGGGGCGTTGGCCGTGGTGGCCACCGACCTGCTGGCGCTCACCCTGCTGCGCGCGCCCGGCGAATTCGGCGCCGACGTCGCGGTCGGTTCCACCCAGCGTTTCGGCGTCCCGGTCGGCTTCGGCGGACCGCACGCGGCCTTCATGGCCACCCGCGACGCCCACAAGCGGCAGTTGCCCGGACGCCTGGTCGGCGTCTCGAAGGACGCGCGCGGCCGCCCCGCCCTCCGGCTCGCGCTCGGTTCGCGCGAGCAGCACATCCGCCGGGACAAGGCCACCTCCAACATCTGCACCGCGCAGGTCCTGCCGGCCGTCCTCGCTTCGATGTACGCGATTTATCACGGCCCGGACGGTCTCCGGGAGATCGCGCGGCGGGTGCGCCGCCTGACCCTGCTGCTGGCCCGGGCGTTGGCCGGCCTGGGGGTGCGGGTGAACACCGAGCCGGTTTTCGACACCCTGACGGTCGCCTCGCTTTCCGCCGAACGGGTGCATGCGGCGGCGGCCGCCCGCCGGATCAACCTGCGCCGCATCAATGCCCGCACCGTCGGGGTCTCGCTGGACGAGGCGGCGACCGAGGCCGACCTCCGCAACCTGCTCTCGGTCTTCGGCGGGGGCAACGCCGCCGATCTCGGGGAAACCCGGGCGGAGCTTCCGGAGTTGCCCGCCCCGCACGCCCGCCAGTCCGCCTTCCTGGCCGAGCCGGTGTTCAACAACTTTCACACCGAACACGAGATGCTCCGCTACATCAAGCGGCTGGAGTCGCGCGATCTGTCGCTCTGCCACTCGATGATCGCCCTGGGCTCGTGCACCATGAAGCTCAACGCGGCCAGCGAGATGCTGCCGCTCTCGTGGCCCGAATTCAGCCGGCTGCACCCCTTTGCCCCCCCGGATCAGACCCGGGGCTACGGCGAGCTCTTCTCCGACCTGGAGGCCTGGCTGGGCGAGATCACCGGCTATGCCGCCGTTTCCCTGCAACCGAACGCCGGCTCCAACGGCGAATACGCCGGCCTGCTGGCCATCCGCGCCTGGCATGACGCGAGGGGCGAGGGCCACCGCCGCATCTGCCTGATCCCCACGTCGGCGCACGGCACGAATCCGGCCAGCGCCGCCCTCGCCGGGCTGCAGGTCGTGCCCGTGGCGTGCGACGCGCAGGGCAACGTTGAGGTCACCGACCTGCGGGCGAAGGCGGCGCAACACGCGTCGAATCTGGCCGCCCTGATGATCACCTACCCCTCGACCCACGGGGTGTTCGAAAGCGCGATCAAGGACATCACCGCGGTGGTGCACGAGCACGGCGGCCAGGTCTACCTGGACGGCGCCAACCTCAACGCGCTGGTGGGCCTGGCCACGCCCGCGGCGCTCGGGGCCGATGTCGGACACCTCAACCTGCACAAGACCTTCTGCATCCCCCACGGCGGCGGCGGCCCCGGCGCGGGACCCATCGGGGTCGCGGCGCACCTGGCCCCGTACCTTCCCGGCCACGGCCTGGTCGACGTGACGCGGCCGCCGGCGGGCGACGGGCGGCAGGCGGCCCTCGGGCCGGTGGCGTCCGCACCGTGGGGCTCGGCCTCCATCCTCGTGATTCCGTGGATGTATCTCCGCATGATGGGTCCCGCCGGCCTGACGGAGGCGACCCGGGTGGCCATCCTCAACGCCAACTACGTGGCCCGGCGCCTCGACCCGTTCTTTCCGGTGCTCTACAAAGGGGCCCACGGTCTGGTCGCCCATGAGTGCATCATCGACCTCCGGGCGTGGAAGGCGCACGGCATCGAAGCCGAGGACGTGGCCAAGCGCCTCATGGATTATGGCTACCACGCCCCGACCATGTCGTTCCCCGTGCCGGGCACGCTCATGATCGAGCCCACGGAGAGCGAATCGAAGAGCGAGCTGGATCGGTTTTGCGACGCCCTCATTGCCATCCACGGCGAGATGCGGCAGATCGCCGATGGACGGATGGACCGCGCCAACAATCCCCTGAAGCAGGCCCCCCATCCGGCCGACGTGGTTTGCGCCGATGCGTGGAACCGCCCCTACTCGCGCGAAACGGCCGCCTTTCCGTCGGCCGCGGCCCGGCAGTACAAATTCTGGCCGGCCGTCGCGCGGATCGACAACGTGTACGGCGACCGCAACCTGGTGTGCACCTGCGCGGGCGTGGAGGCCTACGCCGAGACCGCGGCTCAGGCATAGGTCCCCCGGGGTCGACCCTTGGCGCCCGCCAACGGTACGCCGCCAAAAACCGACGGGGCCGATCCGTTTGTCACGTAATACGTGACAAACTTCCGGGCCCGCGCAGCGCGTGGGTCGGTCAACTGATATGGCCTAGGTCCCCGGCAGAACCGCGCCATTGGGTCGCCGGACTGGTTCTTTCCGCGGGGACCTTTGGCCGAAAGAGACCCAAGCGGGTTCCGCCGTGGCCGCCCGCCCAGACCGCGGTTGATTTCCCTTCCCTCCCGGGTGAATGTCTGGCGATGCGTATCATCCGCCACCTCACGCCCGCCGGGCCGGCCCTGGCCGCGCTCCAGCCCGACGGCACGGCCCGCGAGATCGCGGGCGACCTTTTCGGCGACTTTCGAGTCGCCGACCGGCCGGTCAAGCCGGGCAAGCTGCTGGCCCCGGTCCTCCCGGCCAACCTGCTGGCCATCGGCCTCAACTACAAGAAACACGCCGCCGAGAGCGGCCACGGGGCGCCGGAAAAGCCGGTGCTGTTCATCAAGGCCACCAGCGCCGTGCAGAACCCCGGCGATGCGATCGAACTGCCGCGGCATTTGGCGAGCCAGGAGGTGGACTACGAATGCGAGCTCGCCGTGGTCATCGGCCGCCGCTGCAAGAACGCCACCCGGGCGACGGCCCTCGATTACGTCCTCGGCTACACCTGCGCCAACGACGTGAGCGCGCGCGACTGGCAGCGCAAGCCCTGGGGCGGCGGCCAGTGGTGCCAGGCCAAGAGTTTCGACACCTTCTGCCCGCTGGGCCCCGTGCTCGTGACCAAGGATGAGATTCCGAACCCGAACCAGCTCCGCATCCGCACGCTGCTCAACGGTCAGGCCATGCAGGACTGGAATACCAACGACATGATTTTCGACGTGCCCGCGCTGATCGAATTCCTCAGCGGCAGCAAAACCCTCCTGCCCGGCACGGTGATCCTCACCGGCACCCCGCACGGGGTCGGCTTCGCGCGCAACCCGCCCGTGTGGCTCAAACCCGGCGATACCGTCACCATCGACATCGAAAAGATCGGCGCCCTGACGAACCCGGTGGCGTTGGAGCCAGCCTAGGGGTGGAACCCGCGCTCCGCGCGGGTTGCAGGGCCCGGTCAGAATTCGGGCCTCATCCTCATCCGCCATGAATCGCATCCGCATCGACGGCCTGCCCTGGGAGGAGATCCGCTCGCCGGGCGGCAAATTCCACTCGTACTCCAAGAACCTCTCGGTCGCGCTGGGCGGCATCCGCAATGCCGGCACCTGGGGCGGCGGCCATCCGTTCGACCTGCAATTGCGCCGTCTGCCGCCGGGCGCCGCCGTGTGCCCGTATCACGCCCACCTGGGCCATTGGGAGCTCTTCATCATCCGCGCCGGCACGGGGACCGTGCGGGCGGGCGATGTGACCGGCGCGGTGAAGCCGGGTGACGTGTTCGTGCATCCGCCCGGCGAGCCGCACCAGCTCACCAATTCCGGCGCCACCGACCTCGAGGTCTTCATCGTGGCCGACAACCCGCCGCTCGACGCCTGCTATTATCCGGATTCGGACAAATGGGCGCTGCGGCCGCCCGGCAAGGTCTTCCGGATGACGGAGGTCGACTATCTTGATGGCGAGGAGGCGCCGGTCGCCGGCACGCCGACCTACCGTCCGTCCGTCGTCCCACCCTCGGCACCGGTCGCGCCCTTTGCGCAACGCAAGCTGCACCCGGATGACCTGCCCTGGGAGTCGTGG
>JBJKRD010000205.1:0-13410 GCA_046704925.1 Opitutaceae bacterium
CCCACCGCCGGGTTTTCGAGGGGGGGGAGCCGCCGTTAATAAGGCGGCTTGAGGAGCAGGTGGAGGGTGCGCACGCTCCGCCAATCCCGCTCAGCCTGGCGCCAGTCGTGCGGGAAGGCTCCCGCCCAGTCCCAATTGGGCCCCCACGATCCATCGGGCGCCTGGTGCGCGATCTCGTAATCCAAGTGGGAGGCAGTCGCCGTTCCGAGCACGGGCGTCAACAGGGAATCGGCCCGGGGAGCGAGCAGCAGCGGCGCAGCGGCGTAGGTCGACCAGGCCTGCGGATCGCGGACGACCAGGGCCGGGGCGGCGGCGCGGGCCCGGTCGGCGGCCTTGTTGCGCAGCACGGCGGGCACGGCCGGCGTTTCGGCGAGGCGGACGAGGGACAACAGGTCATGCAGTTCAATCCGGGCGGGCAACGCCGTCACCAGACTCTCGGCGAGGTCGGTCACGTAGGCGAGGAAGGTTGCGTCCGCCACCTCGTGGTAGTGCCAGAGGTGCGCGACCAATTCCGCCCCGGGATTGACGGTGAAACCCCGGTGGCCCGGAGGCGACCACGTCCACCAGGGGGCGTGCGGCCATCCGTCGACCTCGGGCGGAATCAGGGGCCAGCGGTCGAGGGTGCGCTCAAACGCCGCCTGGGTCCAGCGGACCGCCGCCTTCACCAGGCGGTCCGCGGGCGGAACCCCCATTTCGCGCATGAGCTGGAAGGCGACGGTCGTCGCCAGCACCGATGAGTCGGGCAGGCGGCAGTCGGGCTCGAGGGCGCGGCCGAAGCCACCGTCCTGGTTCTGGTAAGCGGCCAACGCGACGCGGGCATCGACCGCGGGCGTGCAGCCGAAATGGTAGCAATATCGGGCGCGCTCGATCGGCCGGGCATGCTGGCGCAGGAATTCCCGGGCACGCAGATAGGATTCAGAGGAGAGTTTCATGACTGGAATGGCTGGACAGTCCCAGAGGACAGTGATGATACGACCGAGCGATGGTGCGGTCGATGGAGATCGGCCCGGGGCGGGGCGATGGTCTAAGGTAGTGAATCAGTTTATAAGCTTGTGTAGGTCAGCCTTCATTCAGCCGGGTACCGGCCAAGGCCACGGCCTTTTCGGGATCGTATCGACGGCCGGGACCAAACCCGGCGGGGCGCGAACCGAGCGGCGTCGTTCGAGGTTTGTCTCGACCGGGTGATGGGGCATCGTTCTCCTGCTCTCATGGTTGGGGATTCCTACGATCTCGTCGTGCTGGCCGCCGGCATGGGCAGCCGCTTCGGGGGGATGAAACAGGTGGAGCCGGTCGGACCCGGCGGCGAACTCATCATCGAATACTCGGCGTTCGACGCGCACCGCGCCGGATTCAAACGCGTGGTGTTCGTGATCCGTCGCGATTTGGAGAGGGAATTCCGCGCGGCCATCGGCCGGCGGTTGGAGCGACAGACGGAGGTGGCCTACGTGTTTCAGGAACTCGACGATCTGCCGGCCCCCCACGCGCTGGCGACGGGGCGGGCGAAACCGTGGGGCACGGGCCAGGCCGTGCTCGCGGCGGCGGTCGCCGTTCGCGGACCGTTTGCCGTCGTCAATGCGGACGACTTCTACGGCGCCTCGGCTTACGCCACGCTGGCGGGCCACTTTCGGGCCGCGGGCGCGCGGGACGCCTCGGCGACGGATCCGGCGTACGCGCTGGTCGGCTACCCCCTCCGGCAGACGCTGTCAGCGCACGGCTCCGTCAACCGCGGCCTCTGCCGGGTCGATGCCTCCGGCCGCTTGCGCGCGATCGAGGAGGTGCTGAAGATCGAACTCCTGCCCGACGGACGGGCGCGTCATCCGTTGCCGGATGGAGGCTGGCAGACGCTCTCGGGAGAGGAGATCGTGTCCATGACTTTTTTTGGATTCACGCCGGTGGTGTTCGGCCAATTGCGCGAGCTATTCGGCACATTTCTGGGCCGCCAGGGAAGCAGCCGGACGGCGGAGTTCTACCTGCCCGCGGCCATCGGCGACCTGCTGCAGGCGGGGCGCGCCGAGATGCGGCTTTTGGCCAGTGCCGACCCGTGGTTCGGCATCACCTACCGCGCCGATGTACCCGTGGCGAGGGCGGCCCTTCAGCGGTTGATCAGCGACGGCGTGTATCCGGAGCGATTGTGGGAATGACGGACGACGCCGGCGGGCGCGGGTGCCGCGGTCGTCGCCCAAAAAAATGAGGGCGGAGCTGCCAAAAGGCTCCGCCCTCATGGATCATGCGGCGTTCTTCAGAGTTCGCCGTGGCTATCCATTTTGTCGTTGAAATAGACGTTGCGGCCCGCCGGGTTGTCGATCTGGCGGTCTCCGTCGTGGTACATCGATGCGGTCGCCGCCTTGCCCTGCAGGAGGGTAGGACTGATGGGCACCAACGAATTGCCGTGCGACAGCGCGGTCTTCCCGTCGCCGCCCATTACCGCCTCGGTGGTGAGTTTCATGATCTTGCCTCCGTCCATCGTGACCGTGTACGCGCCGGAGCTGCCGGTGATCTCGATTTTGGCCTCCTTGACCGCCTCGACCGGAGCGAAATCGACCGCGAAGGCGCGGCCGAATTCTTCCGCGGCGGCTCGGTGCTTCTCATCCGGCGCATCGACGTAAAGGCGGCTCCACTCGCCGGCATGGCCGACGTAGGCGATCGTCACACCGGAGAGATCGTGACCGTCATAGCTGCCGGAGGTGATCTTGATCGCGCCCATGCCCTGGCAGCCCTTCGGCATTTCTCCAGTGAGATCGCATTTGCAGGGAACGGAGCAGGAACAGGAGTCGATATACAGGCCGGTCAGTTGGAACGGCTTTTTGTCTGCGCCACGGATAAGCGTGGTCAGCGTCAGCAACACGATGAGTGAGAGGAACGATTTCGTCATGGGCTGCAGTTTTTGGGGGTTCGCTGAAACGTGGACTAACCAGCGGCGGACGACGCTGAAGAAACGGGGTAGAGGCGTCCGGTACGCCGCGAGGCCAAAACAATGCGCTTTTTGGGAAAAAGCAAAGGAGCCTGAGTTTTCCGAATCCCGTTGAAATATTCGATGCAAGATAATTACCGACAATTACTTGCATAATGTCGGTTCTCGCCTCGGCGACTCCCTCATGCGGCCTGGTGGGCGCCCGGAAACAGGCGTTTCGCAATGCGATCCAGCACCACACATCCGAGGTAGCCGCTGAAGGCCGCGAGCACAAACGCTCCGAACGGCGTACTGAGAACACCCGCATTCATCTCGGTGGTCACCAAACCCGCCCAAGCGGCGCCCACAAACAGCACTCCGACGAGCACGCCTTCCGTGAGGCGGCGCGCCAGCAGGGAGGATTTGTGCCGGCGGTTGCGCAGATAGCGGGCACCGCCCCCCAAGGCGCCGCCGAGCACGGCCGCCACGACGGCGGCCATCGGGAACACGAGACGGACCGGCAGCGTGCCTTGCAACGAACCGACCTCGGCCACAATCCGGTCGTCGCCAAAGCCAAGTGATCGGACCTCGGTGGTTGCCGTCGACTGGCCGGCGGCCAGAGGGATGGAGGTGGGGAGCTTCAGGCTCCGGCTGGAGAGTTGAACCCGCAGGGGCGTGCTGGTGACCAACGGCGCGCCGTCGCGCGCCAGCAGGGTGACGGTGAGGGTCCCGGTGCCCAGGCCGAACGCGTCAATTTGCCTGGAGGGGAGCGTCAGATCGAACCGGCCGGGCTCGCGTTCGATCGGCGCCGCGGCCTGCAGTTCGTCCAGGGGCCCGGCGCGGGCCGTAAACTCGGCATCACCTGCGTGTTGGGAGGTGGTGAGCACCACCCGCTGGTAACCGGCCGCGCCGCTGCGATTGATGACAACGGTTTGGGCCTGGATGTGGGCATCGGCGCCCTCGACGAAGAAGGCGACGGTCTTGGGCGCGGGCAGCGCCTGCTCATGGCCGTCCTTGAAATCGTAACCTACGATCAGGTCGGTGGCATAGGCGTGGTCCTGGTTGCTCCAGACGAGCGGAATGCGCGCGGCCCGCAGGAACAGCCCGCCTTCGTTGTACGGCTTGCCGTTCTGGTCAAAGGCCACGTACCGGGCGGGAAACTCGAGCTGGGGAGCGTGGCCCGCCGCCAGCGGTTCGGGGCCATGCGTGGTCACGGGGGCGCCCGTCCTTTTGAAAGTTTGCCGTCCCCCGGCGGGTGGCGCGATCACGTACACCTTGTTGGGGTGAACCTCGGCTTCGATCTGGTCGCCGACGTGAACCGTGCCGGCCACGGGCTGGCCGGTGGTGTCGAAGAGCCGATATTTCGCGGCGATGGCGGCCGTCGTCGCCACGGGAAGGCGCACCCGTTGGAGCGTGCGCGACGGGGCGGGAGCGGCTTCCGCGGCGGTCACGGATTTTGCCGGTGAGGCCAGTGCCGCCGCGGGTACGGTTCGGTTTTCCTGGGCAAGGGCACACGCCGCGCCGAGCAGGCACGGAAGAGTCAGCGCACGGATGTTCATGGGGACACTCCGTAGGAGTTGGGGTTGAAAGCTGGCAACCGGGTCCCACGATGGGGGCCCGCCTAAGATTCCACAGATGACTCCGGGAGCAAGCGGCGGGGTCGGAAAAAGGGCAAATCGGCCCCGTGGAGGCGACCGGTCCGGGCGGCGCCTGCGGGCCGGCCTCGCAGCGCCCGATGCCTGACTCCGGGAGCGCATCCCGGGAGCCGGCCGTCAGATCTCGTCGATGAAGAGGAGCACGCCGGTGGCGTTGTCGAGCCCGCCGCGCGCGCTTGCCAACTGCAGCAGGTGCGAGAGCGCGGTCGCCGGATCGGGGGCCATCATCACCACGTGGCCGATTTCCCGGTCGCGGGTGAATCGGGTGATGCCGTCGCTGCACAGCAGGATGCGATCGCCGGTCTTCAGCAGACGAACGATGACGTCCGTGGCCGGGGCCTCGGGTTGGCCGATGCAGCGGGTCAGCGCGTTGCGCGCCCGCGGACTCAGGAAGATGGCTGCATTCCGCCCGTGGCGGTCCTTCATCTCGTTCTCGAGATTGTGGTCCAGGGTCAGCTTCTCGAGCGTGTCTTCCCGCCAGAGATAGCAGCTCGAGTCACCCACGTGGGCGAGATGGAGGCCCTGGTCGCGCAGCCGGACCACCGTGAGGGTGGTGCCGATGCCGTACACCGCATCGATGGTCCGTCCGACCTCGGTCACATCCTGGTTGACCGCCCGGAACAGCTCCTGGAAATCCCAATCCTTGTCCGGCGGCAGATTCCGGGCGTGGGCCGTCAGCCGGGTGATAGCTGCTTCCGCCGCCTGGGCGCCCCCGGCGAGGCCGCCGATGCCGTCCGCCACCGCGTAGAGGTGAAGCTCGTCGTCGCAGAGAAAACGATCCTCGTTTTCCGTGCGAACCTTCCCGATGTCGGTGAGGGCGGCGGAACGAATGCGCATGGGTGAGGGGCCCAAGCTAGCGGCGCCCGTGTCAAACGAAAGGCTGAAATTGTCCGGCGCGGCTTTCTTTTGTCAGGCGGACGAAATCGCGTTTGGGCAGGCAATTGAGAAACAGGCCGCCGTAGCTCTTGGCGAGCACGCGCGCGTCGAGCAGCGTCACGATTCCCCGGTCCGAATGGGTGCGGATCAGGCGGCCGATTCCCTGGCGGAATTTGACCAGGGCCTCGGGCAGCGTGAGCTCGTGGAACGGATTGCCGCCGCGCTCGCGCACCTGCTCCGCCCGGGCCTCGGCGACCGGATGCGTGGGCACGTCGAACGGCAGCCGGGTGATGACGACCTGCGACAGGGCCGCGCCCGGCACGTCGACCCCGGTCCAGAAACTGTCGGTGCCAAACAGGATGGCGTTGCCGGCGGCGCGCATCCGCCGGGTGAGGTCGGTGCGCGAGCCGTCCGCTCCCTGCCGGAAGAACGGACGGCGCTGGCGGGCGTAGGCGGTCTCCAACGCGGCGGCACACTGGCGCAGGTCGTGGTGGCTGGTGAAGAGCACCAGCGAACCGCCCGGCACCCGGAGGGTGCAGAATTCCAGATAATCGATGAGCGCGTCGAGGGCCAGGCGGGCGTCGGTGGGCGAGGGCAGCGGCATGTCGGCGGCCACGTACACGCGCAGGTGGCGTTCGTAGTCGTAGGGCGAAGCGACGACCACGGCCCGCGCCGTCTCCGCCCCGACGCGTTGCTGGAACGGTTCGATTTGTCCGCCCATGGCCAGGGTGGCGCTGGTGAACACCACCGACGTCCGCCGCTGCAGGAGGTGTTCGCGCAGGTAGGATCCGACCTCGATCGGGGCCGTGCGCAGGGTGACCGTCTGGCCGCGGCGTCCGGAACGCTCGAGCCAGTGCACGTGGTCCTCCGCGGCGAGATTGAGAAACTGGCGCACGCCGGTCCGCCAGGCGGTCAGGCGGAGCCGTTGCTCGAGCAGTTCGTCGCGGTCGCGGCCCTCGTCGAGGCGGTCGGCGAGCGTGCCCACCGCCTTGGTCAGCGCGAGCAACGGCGCATCGAGCCACGGTTCGGCGAACCCGGCCTCGCGCAGGCGCACCACCGGCTGACGGTCCAGCCAGCGGTCGCGCAGAAAACCGAAGAATTGCGCGGCAGCCTCCAGGGCGTCCGCCACCAGTTGCTGGTCGCGCGGCCCCCCGAGACGGCGCAGCAGGCCCCGCTTCTTCTGCGGATTCCAGAGGTATTTCAGAAGCCGGTCGGCGCCGTGGCTGCTCAGCCGCAGGCCGAAGTGGTCGGTCGCCACCTCGGGCACGGTCTGCGCCTCGTCGAGGACGACAAAGTCGTCGGGGAAGAGCACGCCGCGGACCCCGCCCTTTTCCGCGCCGCCGCCGGCGCTGAGATGGGTGAAGAGCAGACTGTGGTTGACGATGATGACCTGGGCGTGGCGCAGGCGGGCCCGCGCCCGCTGGTAGAAGCAGTGCTCGCTGTCGCAATGTTTCCGGCTGCAGGCCGAGGAGTCGGCGTTGACGGCATCCCAGATCTCCGGCGGGGGCGGCGGGTGCACCTCATGGAGCAGGCCGTCGCGCGTCGTCTGCGCCCACGCGGCCAGGCGCTCGAGCTCGGCGTGCTCGGCGGTGGCGAACAGTTCCTGCCGGGCCGCCAGCGCGTGGGCGAGGCGGGTGGGGCAGAGGTAATTGGCCCGGCCGACGAGGACGGCGGATTTGAAGCCGGCATAGGGGCGGAGTTCGGGCACCGACTCGAACAGGCGGCGGCAACGCGGCAGGTCCATCGTCTCAATCTGCTCCTGCAGCGAGATCGTATGGGTCGAGACGATCATCGGCCGGCCCTGGTCGACGGCGTGGATGATGCCGGGCACGAGGTAGGCCAGGCTCTTGCCCACGCCGGTGCCGGCTTCAAACAGCAGGACCTCGTCGTCGCGCATGGCGGCGGCGACCGCGCGCGCCATCTGTTCCTGCTGCGGACGATGCTCGAGTTCGAGGCGGTCCTGCAGCCAGCCGCCCTCGGCAAAAACGCGGGCGGCCAGCGCGGGGGCATGGCTGGCCGGCGCCGGCGCTTCGCCGGAATCTTCGCGAAGTCCGATCATGACATTGAGACTGAGACTGACCAGCAACGGATTTTGGCCGCCCGGGCGCAATTGGATTTGCGCTTTCGCTGCGGCCAAAAAAAGTGGAGGGGCGATGAACGAGCCATCGTCACCCGCCAGCTGGGTTGAAGACTTGGTGCAGTTCCTGCACGCGCAGCCGGAGGTGCGCGCCGTGCGCCTCGATCCCACCGGCCGCAAGCTGTCGGTGGCCACCATCGGGGAGATTGACGTCGGCGCGGTCGAGACGCGCGTGGCGCAAACCATCGCGGCCGTCGAAGCGCGCCTCGCCGGTGGCGCCGCGGAAAAAGCCGCGCCGCGCGGCTACGTCGTGCGCCAGGTGGGCGGCTCGACGGAGGTGGCGCGGGAGACGTGCAGCACGGCGGAGACGCTGTGGTTGTGGCGGGAATTCTCGTGGCCGGAAGAGGTGCCGGCCGCGGCGCCCGCGATGCCGGAATGGAAACCTCTGGCCGCGCTGGCCGCCGTTTGCGGCGTGTGCGGCCTGACCGCGTTTGTCGGCAGTCATTTTTGGGGCGGGGAAACGTGGCTGACCCGCGGCCTCTACCTGGTGGCCCTCGTCGCGGGCGGGTGGGATGCGGCCAAGGACACGCTGGAAAATGTCCGCAGCTTCAAGCTGGACATCCATTTTCTGATGCTGGCGGTGGCGGTCGGCGCCATGGCCATCAACGCCTGGGGTGAGGCCACGCTGCTGCTCTTCCTGTTCTCCGCCTCCGGCGCCATGGAGGAATTCGCCCTCGACCGCACGCACCGCGAGGTGAGCGCCCTGTTGAAGGCTTCGCCCAAGCAGGCCACGCGGGTGCAGACCGATGGGGCGCTGCAGCTCGTACCCATCGAGCAGGTCGGGGTCGGCGACCGGGTGTTCGTCAAGCCGGGGGAGATGTTCCCGGCCGACGGCGACGTGGTGAAGGGCCGGACGGCCAGCGACGAATCGAATCTTACGGGCGAGGCGCAGCCGGTTGAAAAGAGCCCGGGCGAGCCCGTGTTCAGCGGCACGCTCAACCTGTGGGGCGCCGTGGAGGTCGTGGTGCGCCGCCTGCCGGCGGAGAGCACGCTGCAGAAGATCATCCGCCTCATTCAGACGGCGCAGAAACTCCGGGCGCCGAGCGAACGGTTCACGGACAAGTTCGGCGCAAAGTACACCTTCCTGGTGCTCGGAGTCACCGCGGCGATGTTCCTGGTGTGGTGGCTCGGCCTCCGGCTGCCGCCGTTCGACAATACCGCGGAGCACACCTCGGCCTTCTACCGGGCCATGACCCTGCTGGTGGTGGCGAGCCCTTGCGCGCTGGTGCTGTCGATCCCGTCCGCCGTCCTGGCGGCGATCGCGTGGGGGGCGCGCAACGGCATCCTTTTCCGCGGCGGCGCCGCCATCGAGAAGCTGGCGGAAGTGGACCTGGTGGCGCTGGACAAGACCGGCACCCTGACCACCGGCGAGCTTTCCGTCGTGGCCTACGAGAGCTTTCCGCCGGGCCGCGAACAGGAGGTCATTGAGCTGGCCCATGCGCTCGAGGCCAATTCCGACCACCCCATCGCCCGGGCCATCACCCATTTTGCCCGGAAAAACGGCGTGCGTGCGCGGGCGATCGAGGATTTTGAGTCGCTGACCGGTCGGGGACTGCGCGGCCGGCACGATGGCGGGTCGGTGCTGCTGGGGCGCCGCGAATTGCTCGAGGAAGGCCCGCTGGCCGAGTGGGCCCGACGGCTGCCGCCGGCGCCGCCGGAATTGACCGAGGTCTGGGTGTTGGCCAGCGGCGTCATCGGCCGGGTGCTGCTGCGCGATGAGATCCGCGTGCAATCGCGGGACGTCCTGGCCCGCCTGAAGGCGTCCGGCATCCGGACCGTGATGCTCACCGGCGACCGCAGCCATGCGGCCGAGGCGGTGGCGCGGGAGCTTGGCCTCGACGAAGTCAAAGCCGGCCTGTCCCCGGAGGCCAAGGTGGCGGCGGTCCAGGGGTTTCGCGAGCAGGGGCACAAGGTGGCCATGGTCGGCGACGGCGTGAATGACGCGCCCAGCCTGGCCGCGGCCTACGTCTCGGTGGCGATGGGTGCCCGCGGCAGCGACGCCGCGCTCGAGCAGAGCGAAGTCATCCTGATGAACGACCGGATTGACAACATCCTCGGCGCCGAACAGCTCAGCCGGCGGGCGCTACAGATCATGCGGCAAAACCTGGCGGTGTCGCTGGGCGTGGTCGTGGTCATGGTGCTGGCGGCGGGCGCCGGGGTGGAGCCGTTGACGGTCGGCGTGTTCGCGCACGAGGGCAGCACGGTCGTGGTCTGCCTGAACAGCCTGCGGCTCCTGTTCGGGCGCAATGCCTAGCCGGATCGGGCGGCCTGGAGGGGCCGCCATTTTGCCAGGCGCACCCGCGCGCGGCGACGGCGGGGCGCAAGCGTGGCCGAAGCCGAAGGGCTTTGGCCGAGCATTATTCCGCGATCCAGACCATGTCGCCTGTCCGCATGGTCTCGAACAGCTCGATCACATCCAGGTTGCGCATCAGGACACAGCCGGCGCTGATGGGGGTGCCGATGCGATCCTCGTGGTTCGTCCCGTGGATGTAGATGTAGCGGTCGTGGGTGTCCACCTCGCCGCCGTGATTGACGCCGGGCTCGAGACCCTGCAGCCACAAGATGCGGGTGGCCACCAGGTTGGCGCGGTTCTCCTCCTCGCTGAACTCGCCAAAATGGCGGCCGGTCGGCACGCGCCCCTTGAACACCATGCCGGGGGGCTGGCCGTGACCGATCTTCTCGGCGACCGCGTGCAGCCCAAGTGGCGTGCCCAGAGAAGCTTTCACATTCGATGCCGGGCGCCGGGAGGTGGAAACGACGAAGGCTCGCACCAGCTCGTTCGCCCGGTACAGCTGCATCGTCTGCGTGGCTAGATGCACCGCCAGAATCTGGTTTGCGGGCTTGATTCCCAGGGCCGCGCACTTTTCCATGACCTGTTTGACCGGAGAAATCACTGTGAACAACCCATCATACAGAGTCGGCATCGTCGGCGCCACCGGAGCCGTCGGTCAAGAGCTGATTCGATTGCTGCTGGAGCGCGATTTCCCGTTGGCCGAACTGCGGCTTTTCGCCTCCGCGCGGTCGGCGGGGAAGGTGGTGGAGCGCTCCGGTCGGAAATTCACGGTGCAGGAAGCGAAGCCGGAGATCTTCGCCGACCTCGATGTGGCGTTCTTCAGCGCCGGCGGGGGAGTGAGCCGGGCCCTCGCGCCGGCCGCGGTGCAGGCGGGCTGCCTGGTGCTCGACAAGAGTTCGGCGTTTCGGATGGCGCCGGACGTGCCGCTCGTGATCCCGGAAATCAACCCGCACGCGATCCGCGGTCACCGGGGCATCATCGCCAGCCCGAATTGTTCGACCTCCGTCGCCCTCATGGGCCTCTTTCCCCTCCATCGGGCGTTCGGCCTCAAGCGGTATTTTGTCGCAACCTACCAATCGGTCTCCGGCACCGGCGCGGAGGCAGTGCGCGAGCTCGACGCGCAGACACGCGCGTGGGCCCGGAACGAGCCGCTGCCGCGCAAGGTCTATCCCTATCAGATTGCGTTCAACGTCATCCCGCAGGTCGACACCTTCGGCGCCAACGGCTACACCGGCGAGGAACACAAGATGATGGCGGAGAGCCGCAAGATCCTCGCGTTGCCGGCGCTGCGGGTCTCGGCCACCTGCGTACGCGTGCCGGTGGTGCGCGCCCACTCGATGGCGGTCGACGCGGAATTCGAGCGACCGGTGGACCTGGCCGCGGCGCGGGCCGCGATCGCCGCGTTCCCGGGCGCCGAGCTGATCGACGAACCGGCGCAGAGCCGCTATCCGACGCCGCTCGCCTACAGCGAGCAGGCCAAGTGCGGCGTCGGCCGGCTGCGCCTCGACACTGCGCTCGACAACGGCCTCGCCTTCTGGGTCAGCGGCGACAATCTCTGGAAGGGCGCCGCGCTCAACTCGATCCAGATCGCCGAATACATGCATCGCGAGGGCCTCCTCAAGGCCAAGTCCGCCTTGGCGGGCGTCTGAGGGCTCTTGCGCCGGCTTCGGCTCTTCGGGCCCATCCGGCGGATACGGCGGTTTGCCCTCCAGATCCCTAACGGCAGGAGGGCCGGACACTCTCCCGGCCCGGGCTCCGTCCAGTGGTGTCTTGATAAGATGCCCGAATTAAAGAGTATCGCGTCCGGTCAGGTTGCCGGCCGTTCCCGCCCTGTTCGAACCGGCTCCGGGAACATACCCGGCGTTCGCGCCAACGAGCCATAAGCCGACTCCCTCCCAGGAATTCTCCCCCCATGAAACGACTCCTCTGCCTCCTGCTGGTGTTCGCCACGCCGGTCTTCGCGCAAAAGTTCGAGGGCCTCGCCCTCACGCCGCCGATGGGCTGGAACAGTTGGAACACCTTTGCGAGCAACATCAACGAGACGGTCGTGAAGGAGACCGCCGAGGCCATGGTTGCGAACGGCATGCGCGACGCGGGTTACCGGTACATCGTGATCGACGACTGCTGGTCGCAGAAGGAGCGGGACGCCAACGGCGACCTGGTCGCGGATCCGGCGAAGTTTCCGAGCGGCATGAAGGCGCTCGGCGATTTCCTCCACGCACGCGGCTTCAAGTTCGGCATGTACGGTTGCGCCGGGTCCAAGACCTGCGGCGGATACCCCGGCAGCATGGGTCACGAGTACCAGGATGCCCGGCGGTTTGCCTCGTGGGGCGTGGATTTTCTCAAATATGACTGGTGCAACACCGGCACCCGCGACGCGCGCGAGGCCTACACCACGATGCGCGACGCCATCCACGCGGCCGGGCGGCCGATGGTGTTCAGCATCTGCGAATGGGGCCACAGCAAGCCGTGGGAATGGGCCGGGGATGTGGGCCACATGTGGCGCACGACCGGCGACATTCTGGATTGCTACGACTGCGTGCAGCGCTGGGCGCAGGGCTGGAAGGTCATTCTCGATCTGCAGTATTCGCTGGTCCAGCCCGCGGACGGCCAGAACAATGGCATCGGCCAATACGCCGGGCCCGGTCACTGGAACGACCCCGACATGCTCGAGGTCGGCAACGCCGGGCTCACCGTGCCCGAGGCCCGCGCCCATTTCAGCATGTGGTGCATGCTCGCCGCGCCGCTCATCGCCGGCAACGATGTCCGGCACATGAGTCCGGAAATCCGCGCGATCCTGACCGACAAGGACGTGATCGCCGTCGACCAGGACCCTTTGGGCAAGGAAGGCTGGCGTTTTCGGGCCGAACCCGGCCGCGAAATCTGGGTGCGGCAGCTTTCCGGCGACCGCTGGGCGGTGGCGCTCCTAAATACCGGATCCGCGCCGGCCGACCTGTCGGTCGATTTCCCCTCGATGTGGCTCTTCGACGGGAAATTTGCCGTGCACGACCTGTGGGCGAAGAAGGACGTGGGCACGAACGCCCGGGTTTTCACGACCCATTTGGCCACGCACGACGTGGCCCTGCTGCTGCTGACGCCGGTCAAGTCCTAGATAACGTCGGCGATGGCTGGCCATCCGGCCAAAGCTTTTCGGCTTCGGCTACGACGTAAGACGATCCTTGTGCGTAGCCGGGCGCGGCAGCGTTTGGCCCGACGGGCCAGACCCGGGACTGGTCAACGACGGCCTGCGTCCCAATAAATCCTTGTTCGGCCGGAGGCCGCCTGATTATGTCGGCTCCCGACCCGGACGGCTAGCTCAGTGGTTAGAGCATCTCGTTTACACCGAGAGGGTCGGGGGTTCGAGTCCCTCGCCGTCCACCAGCCTCCGCTCGCCCCGGTGAGCCGCGGGATGGCAGGCCAGCCCCCAGCCCAGAGGAGACGGTGCGTGGCGGGCCGGGCGACGCCCGAAGCCGGGCCTTGCGCGCCGCCGCTAATCCGTTCCATTCTATCGGTCTCGCATGCATCGTCACACGATCTCGGTCCTCGTCGAAAACAAGTT
>JBJKRD010000206.1:0-8502 GCA_046704925.1 Opitutaceae bacterium
TACAGCGGCCACGGGCATTTCGACATGTCGGCCTACGACGACCACCTCGCCGGCAAACTCGAGGACTACGAGCATCCGGAGGCGAAGATCGCGGAAGCGCTCCATCATCTGCCGAAAGTCGCCTGAATCCCGACGGCCTCTTCTGCCTAACGTTACCGGAATCCCCGCGTCAGGTCGGAAGGTTGGGCGCGGTCCCGCGAGCTGCAGGGGGTGGGTGCGCTGACGTTATTCGGCGACTCACATTGACTCGCGTGGAGCAGGCACCCACGCCAGGGCTTTGTTGCTCGGCGGTGCCGGGCTGCAGCCCGGGATATGGCATTCTCTGCCGCGACAGACTGCCGTCGACTGCTCGACGGCTATACGGTGTTGGGCGCCGGTTGGAAACGGCGGCGGGAACTGCCCGTCAGGGTGGCCGGCGGCTGAATTCAGGTCGCCACCGGTGTGTCCGGCTGCGATTCGCCGTCCGCGCTGCGCAGGGCGGACAGGTCGGGATCGGTCGCGCGCGCCTTGCGAAAGGACGGATCCAGCCTGATCGCACGTTCCACCCGGCGGCGGGCCTCGGCAAGATCGCCGCGCACGCACGCATAGCAGCCGAGATTGAAGTGGAGGGTCGGGTCCTCGGGGTGCGAACGCTCGGCCTCACGCAAGATTCCCTCGGCCGCGGCGAGCGACTCGCTCCGACGCGTCGCATAGGCCAGGATGATCCACCAGCCGACCTCCTCGGGCCGGCGCGCCACCAACGCGCGGGCAATCCCGGCCAGGGCCGGCCATTTTTTCTGTTCCTGCAGCACGACCGCTCGCAACGCGAGCACGTCGACCTGCTCGGACGCGTCCGCCGGCACGTGATCGAGCTCCGCGGCGGCCTCCTCGATCATGCCGAGGCCGACATAGCCACGCGCCTGCGAGAGCCGCCATTTCAGGTCCACGACGGGAGAAAACGTAGGATGCCGGGGGCCGCGTGCAAGCCCGCCGCAGATTTTGCTTTTGCCAGCGCGGCGGTATGCGAATTCGCCATCAGGGTGATTTTCGGCAACTTGGGCGGATCGCGGACATCATCCCCCGAAGCCCGCGGTGCGGACGTCGGAGAATAAAGGGGCGGCCCGCCACAAATGCATTGCCCCGGATCGGAGGACATGCCTGCATGCTGCCTTTCTCAGGACAACCACTCATTCCACCCACACCCCGCGCTCATGAAATTCCGCATTCTTGCCGCCACCATTGCCGCATGGTTCCTTTTCCTCCAGCCCAGTCCGGCGGCGGATAATCCGGCGGCACCAAGCAACGCCAAGCAGGAGCTCCAGGAACTGGTCGCCAAGATCAACACCAAGCTCAAATCCGGTCACCGGACGGAAGCCGATCTGGCGCCGGAGCTCAAGGAATTCGACGTGCTGCTGGCCAAACATCAGGGGGAAAAGACGGACGAAGTCGCCCAGATTCTCCTCATGAAGGCGATGCTTTACGTGGACGTGCTGGGCAACCCGGCCAAGGGCGAGGAGCTGGTCCGAAAACTGAAGACGGATTTCCCCGACACGACTCAGGGCAAACAGGCCGACCGCATGTTGACGCTCTTGCAACGCCAGCAGGAGGCGCAAAAGATCCAGGCGGGTCTGGCGGTGGGCGCGAAGTTCCCGGATTTCCAGGAAAAGGATCTCGCGGGCAATCCGCTCTCGCTGGCGACGTACAAGGGCAAGGTGGTGCTGGTCGACTTCTGGGCCACTTGGTGCGGGCCGTGCGTGAACGAACTGCCCAACGTGCTGGCCGCCTACAAGAAATTCCACGGCAAGGGATTCGATATCGTCGGCATCAGCCTCGACCAGGATGAGTCGAAACTCACGAGCTTCATGAAGGACAAGGGAGTGACGTGGGAGCAATACTTCGACGGCAAGGGCTGGGACAACAAACTCGCGGTCAAATACGGGATCGAAAGCATTCCGGCGACGTTCCTGCTCGACAAGGACGGCACGATCATCGCGAAGGATCTGCGCGGCCCCAATCTCGAGGCGGAGCTGGCCAAGCGACTCGGGCAGAACTGAGACACATCGGGACCGGGCCGGCGGCCCGCCCCGAGGTCAATCGCCCAGCAGCTTCTTGATTCCCTCAGCCGCCTTTTTGACGGTCTGCGAAGCGGCATTGGCGGCGTCCGCCCCCGATGTCTTACCCACGTCAGTGAGGGCGGAGGCGGCGGTGGCCAACACGTGATCCAGAACCCGCTCGGTGACCACTGCGGCCATCTGGTTCGCGGTGATGCCGCCTTCCTTGGTCCCCAGGTCGGTGAGGGTCAGGGCGGGCAGCTTCAGCGATACGCTGCGGGCGCCGGCGCCGATCGTGACTTTGCCGTCGCGCAGGACGAACTCGCGGATTTCGAATTTGAGGGGCCGGCCCGATTTGGTCCCCCCGGATTCGCCGCCCTTTGCCCCGCCGCCGGTCGCAGACTCGATGTTGCTGAGCAGATCGCGGATGTTGCTGCTGAATAACTTCGTCTCGTAAACGAACTCGGGCTTTTCCACGACCACCTCCTTGATGACAATGTGGTCGGTCAACAGCGACGTCGGGACCACCGATACCTGGGCTTCGCCCAGATAAATGGCCTTGTCGGATTGCCAGCCAGGGGGATTGCCGATGAAGAGGCCGGTGATCATGCCCGTGCCGGTGAGCGGCGAGAGGCGGGCTCCGGCCAGTTCCACCTTGGTCTTGGTGATGGCCGGGCCAAACTTGTTGACCCCGGCCTTGATGATCGAACCCAGGGAGAACGACACCACCACGAGGACGACCGCGAGGACGGCGACGAGGATGACGAGGATGGACAGCAGGGGTCTTTTGACGCGCGCCATGAGGTTGGGGCAAGGTGCCGCCTCAGACCGCCAATCGCAAGCGGCGTTCCGTTCAGGGCGGCGACGATCCGGGCGCCGGCGGCGGATTAGGGGTGGCGTCGAAATGGAGAAACCGCTCCATCACGTCTTCGCTGCGGATGGATTCACCGCTGAGCGCCATCGCGAGCAATTCGCCGCCCAGCACCTGCGGCGCGATGATGATGTCGGGATGCACGCGCTTCACCCGGCTCACGTGTTTGCTGTCGTTGACCGCCGCTACCGTCCGGACCTTGCTTTCCAGTTCCTTTACGGCGAGCACGATGAACGCGTTTTCGGAGTCGTCGTCGCGCATGGCGAGCACGGCCCGGGCCTGGTCGGCCCCCGCGCGGCGCAGTACTTCGAGGCTGGTGGGGTCGCCCACGATCACATCGGCGTCGCTGTAATCCTCGCCCGACGGCGGTTGCGTGAGAATGACGGTCACGGGCTGACCGCGCCGTCGCAATTCGAGGTAGGTGTTGTGGGCCAGGGCCGTCCGGCCGGCGATGATGAAGTGATCCCGGCGTTTCATCCGTTTTTCCTTTCGTTGCAAAATGCGTTGCAGGCTGCCGCTCACAATCGGGCCGATGATCGCGCTGATCGACGTGGCGAAGACCGTGATGCCCAGGATGATGATCGAGACGGTGAACAGCCGCGCCTCCACGGTGTGCGGAATGATATCGCCGTAGCCCACCGTGGACATCGTGACGATCGCGTAATAGAGGGCCGTTGCCAGGTCATGGATCGGGGGCGTGAAGTCGCGACCGAGGTAGAAGGCGCCAAACACGGCGTAGAGGAGAAGCGTGAGGCTGCTGACCAGGGCATAAAGGGATCCGGCGGCGACGCTGCTGCGGTCGAAGACCTTGTGCGACAGCAGCAGGACCAGCAGCAGGACGCCGTTGTAGTAGGCGAGCAGGGTGTAGAATGACTGCCGCAGATGGAACCCCAGGACCAGGGTCGCGGCGGTGAGCAGCAGGGATACCGACCAGGAAAACCGCGACCGCAACAGGAGGCCGATTGACATCGTGACCATGGCCACACCCAGAAGCGCTCGCGGGACGACCAGCGTGCCGCCGCGAAACGATGCGATCGTGGAGCCGACAATGTCGTTGGACGCGAGAATGGCCAAACCCTGCTGCGAGGCGGTCAACAGCAGCAGGATCCCGCCGGCTGCCAGCGCCGTCGCCAGCGGGACGTGCGGAAACCACCGCGGCAGCCGGACGATGTGGGCAAACTTGCGCCACAGACTCCGCAGGGCCTGCCAGCGCCCGGAATAACCCGCCAAGTCCGCTGAACGTCGCTCGGCCATGATGCTGGGCCGGCTCCGGTCTAGGTGGGCGGTGGCGCCCCGAAATGCGCGGCGTGGGAGGCGTACGCCGCCGTATCGGTCAGCATCGCCGCAATGGCCGCGGCCACCGGTTCACTGCGGACCAACCCGGAGAACACCGCCTTGTCGCCGATGGCATCCGTCAACACGAAGGCGGGGCGCTGGGTGAGCTGATGCGCGTGGAATTCCGCGGTCGAAGCCTCAACCCGGGCCCGGACACCAGGTGACTCGGCGTGGGCCCGAATCTTCGCCGCCGGCAGGCCGGTCGCCGTCGCCGCCACCGCCACGGCTTCCGCCATGTCGCCGATCTTGCGGCCTTCAATTTCGGCCGCGTGGGTCAGCGCGAGGCGCAGGCGATCGTCGGCAAACCCGAGATCCCGGCCCGCTTCGGCGACGAGATTGGGCGCCAGGTAGACGCCGCGGCGTTCGGGTTCGAGCCATCCCGAATGCAGCATTCGCGGCGAGCCCATGATCGTGCCGCTGCGGCGATAGAACCAATCGCATTGGGCGCGCGACACCGGGAAATCCCCCGGATTCATCAGGGCGATCTTCCAGTCAAAAACCGCCCGCCCGGCAAAGCGGGCCTTCAGTTCGGCCCACGCGGGCTCGGCCCAATGGCACCAGGAGGAGAGGATCTCGAGGTAGTAAGTGACGGTGACGTCGGCCATGCCTAAAAAGTTCGGCCAACGTTCATTCCGCGTCAACCAGCGACCGTATCATGCCCGTGCCCGCCGGATGGCGCCTTTCCGGGCTGGGCCGCGACGCTGTGTTCGGCGACCCACTGCTCGTATTGCTTGCGGGGCATGAAACGCAGGGCGGCCGAGTTGATGCAATAACGCAGGCCGGTCGGGGGCGGGCCGTCGTCGAAGACGTGCCCGAGGTGGGCGCCGTCGACGGTGCAGTGCACCTCGGTGCGGATCATCCCGTAGCTCGAATCGGTGTCTTTGCCCATGAACTTCGACTCAATCGGTTTGGTGAAGCTCGGCCAGACGCTGCCGCTGTTGAATTTGTCGCGGCTGTCGAAAAGGGGTGTGTCGCTGCAAACCGAGAAATAGACGCCGTCCTGGTGGTTGTTCCAATAGGCGTTGTGAAAGGGCGGTTCCGTGCCCTGTTCGCGGGTTACCTCGAACTGCTCGGGCGTCAGGAGGCGGCGCCATTCGGCCACCGTGTGGCGGACCCGGGTCTCGCTCATGTCGATCACCACGGGGGAAGGGAGACCGCAGGCGCTCTTGGGACCGTCGACCGCACAGGCGGCGCCGGAGGTGGGTTCGGAAGATGCTTTCATTTGATCATTGGCGGCCCGTCCGGGCATCGCGAAGGGCAGGAGGAGGGCGAAAGCGGCGGCGAGAAGGACGTGGCGGCGCATGATGGAATATATGGTCGGAGACTTTGTGAGACAAATGGACGGGTTTGGTTGCCCGTTAATTTGGGTGGGAGAGGTAGGAACGTGCCGTATTCCCTGGCTCGGTGCGGCGCGTTTGGTTCGTCGAGCAATGCGATGAATCCAAAGACTTGGTCAGTCTGGGACGGGCAAACGGAGTCCCGGTCGAAGGCAGTGGAAGTGGCATTCGCCGCCCCCATCCCGAGAAGATGGCTTCCGAAGATGCATAGATACAAAGATACAATGATGCATTGACATTAATGAATCACAGTATCAAATTGGGTTTAATGCGCACAACGATATCGCTGGACGATGATATCTACCAGGCAGCCAAGACCTTGGCGGACGCCTCTGGAGAAAACTTGGGCTTGGTGGTTTCTCTGTTGGCGCGGAAGGGATTGAAAGTGCAGGAGTCCTTTGGTGAGAGGAATGGCTTGCCGGTTTTTCAGGTTCCGGGGGACGCGCCGGTGATTCCTGGCACCCTGTCGTCCCGACTTCTGGTGGAGGAGAATCGGTGAGCGCGTCGTTGCCGGATGCGAACGTGCTGTTGGCGTTGGCGTGGCCCAACCACCAATACCACGCAATCGCGCACGCTTGGTTTGGCCGGCAGGCCGCGGCCGGATGGGCGACCTGCGCGCTTACCCAGTTGGCGTTCATCCGCCTTTCGGCCGACCCGGCATTTACCGCGCGCCCCGTCACCCCGTTCGAAGCCTGCCGCCTGCTCTCGCAATGGACCCGCCGGCCGGATCATGAGTTCTGGGCCGAACTGCCGCCCCCGGATCCTCCCGATTTTGCCCGCGCCCTCGGATCGCAACAAGTCAACGACGGTTATTTGCTGCACTTGGCCGAACATCACGGCGGAAATCTGGTCACGTTTGACGGGCGGGTGCGGGCCCTGGCCGGCAATCCGGACCGGCTCACCGTTCTCGCCGTGACCCTGTGAGACCCCTTCTGCCAACGGCCCTGAACCCCTGCCTCCTTAAATCCAAACCCAAGACGACTGCCGATGCCCAATCACAACTACACGGAAGCCAGCATCAAGACCCTCTCGTCCACCGAGCACATCCGGCTGCGTCCCGGCATGTATATCGGCCGCCTGGGCAGCGGCGCCCACGCCGACGACGGCATCTATGTGCTGGTCAAGGAGACGATCGACAACGCCGTCGACGAAT
This sequence comes from Opitutaceae bacterium, assembly GCA_046704925.1. GTDB lineage: Bacteria > Verrucomicrobiota > Verrucomicrobiia > Opitutales > Opitutaceae > Fen-1467. The sequence continues at coordinate 6,727 of JBJKRD010000206.1, forward strand.
TCACCATGGGTTACGGTCGCAAGATCGAGGTGGAGGTGCAGGATCGGAGCGTGCGCGTGCGCGATTATGGCCGCGGCATTCCGCTGGGCAAGGTGCTGGAGTGCGTATCGGTCATCAACACGGGCGCGAAGTACGACTCCGAAACCTTCAAGAAGGCGGTCGGCCTGAACGGCATCGGCCAGAAGGCGGTCAACGCGCTGTCGCTCGCCTACCGGGCGCAGGCGGTGCGCGACGGACAGACGAAGGTGGTCGAATTCTCCCGCGGCAAGCTCAAGAAGGATCACAAGGTGGGACGGACGGCGGAGCGCAACGGCACGATCATCGAGTTTACGCCCGACGGGGATCTCTTCGGCTCCGACTTCAGTTTTCGGCCGGAGTACCTCGAGGACCTGCTCTGGAAATACGCCTACCTCAACCGTGGCCTGACCCTGACGCTGAACGGCAAGCCGTTCCGGTCCGAGCACGGGCTCAGGGACCTGCTCGAAAAGACGCTCAGCGGCGACATTCTCTATCCCATCATTCATCTCGAGGGGGAGGACATCGAGATCGCCTTCACGCACGGTTCCCACTACGGCGAGGAGTACTACTCGTTCGTCAACGGCCAGCACACCACGATGGGCGGCACCCACCAGCAGGCCTTCCGCGAGGCGGTGGTCGAGGTGCTGCGGAATTTCTACAAGAAGGATTACGATGCCGCCGACGTGCGGCAGTCGATCATCGCGGCGATATCCGTCCGGGTCATCGAGCCGGTCTTTGAGTCGCAGACCAAGACCAAGCTCGGATCGGCTGACCTCGGCCCGGGAGGACCGCCGATTCGCCAATTCATCGGCACGTTCGTCCAGCAGCAGCTCGACGCCCACCTGCACCGCAACCGGGAGACGGCCGAGGCGCTCAAACGCAAGCTCGAGGAAAATGAGCGCGAACGCAAGGAGCTGGCCGGCATCCGCAGCCTGGCCCGCGAACGCGCCAAGAAGGCCTCGCTGCACAACCGCAAACTGCGCGACTGTCATCTTCATCTGGGCGACCGCGACGAGCGCTCCGAGCAGAGCACGCTTTTCATTGTCGAAGGTGACTCCGCCGCGGGATCGCTCACGGCCTGCCGCGACGTGCAGACGCAGGCGGTCTTTGCGCTCAAGGGCAAACCGTTGAACACCTACGGCCTGTCGAAAAAGGTGATCTACGAGAACGAGGAGTTTCACCTCCTCCAGTCGGCGCTCAATCTCGAGGAGGGTCTGGAAGACCTCCGGTACAATCGCGTGGTCATCGCCACCGACGCCGACGTCGACGGCATGCACATCCGCCTGCTCCTGATTTCCTTCTTTCTGCAGTATTTCCCGGATCTGATTGCGGGCGGCCACCTGCACATTCTGGAGACGCCGCTGTTCCGCGTCCGGACGAAGAAAGAGACGATCTACTGTTATTCCGAGGCGGAGCGACAGGCGGCGCTGCAGCGGTTGGGGTCGGGCGCCGAGATCACGCGCTTCAAGGGCCTGGGCGAGGTGTCCGCCGGCGAGTTCAAGGATTTCATCGGGGACGGCATGCGGCTCGAACCGGTCACGCTGGCGCATCTGCACAACAGCGACGAACTGCTGTCGTTCTACATGGGCAAGAACACCCCCGAACGCCAGGAATTCATCGTCGGCAATCTCCGCGTCGAAAAGGATCTGGTCGAGACGTGAACCGGTCCGCCACGGCCAGGAGTTGTCGTCGGCCGGCCCGCTGCGCACGGGGCCCCGCCGACGGGCCGCCGCGCCCCGGGGGCGGCGCTGCCGCGGG
>JBJKRD010000207.1:0-6677 GCA_046704925.1 Opitutaceae bacterium
CGGGTAGACGTAAAGCTTCACCGCGTTGCGGAAAAGGCGGCCGACGGCCTCGAGGATGCCGCCCGGCAGGTTTTCGTAGTACTTTTCGTTGAAGACCTCGATGAGGTTGTTGATGCCGAGCGCCACGCCGATCATTTCGCTGGTGTAGCGGCGGAAGTAGGTGGTCAGGCGAAAGAACTCGGAGTAGTTCGAGATCAGCACCGTGAACCCGATGGCGCCGAGCAGGTCCACCCGGGCGAGGAAATCCTCGGCGTCGAGGTGTCCCGATTCCAGGAGGTTGTTCATGGTGATCTCCATCAACACCATCACCGGTTTGCCCTTGGCCGCCGGCTCCTGCAGGAACTGCGCGGTCGCGCACCGGAGCATGTCGACGTTGACGCGGGTGACCGGGCGGAAGCTGCCGCGCTCGACCAGGATGGCCTTGCGGTAAAGCGCCTCGGACGGCTGGAGGACGTCGCCGTCGGCGCCGAACATGACGGCGTTGGTCAAGCCCAGCCGCACCAGCAGCAGCGAGGTCAGGCGGTTGTCGACCTGGGCAAAGGCCGGGCCGCTGAACTTGAGCATGTCGACCTCGATGCGGTCGACGCTCAGGGCGTCGACCAAGGAGCGGACGAATTTCTCCGGCGTGGTCCGGTAGTTGAACGCGGCGTAGACGAAATTGACCCCGAACACGCCGAGCGCGTCCTGCTGTTGCACCGCGTCCTTGTCCCACATGCGGACGTGCAGAATGATGTCGTTCGGCGGCTCCTGGGGCCGGATCTGGAAACGGACGCCGAGCCAGCCGTGGCCGTCGGGGCTCTGACGGTTCTTGGTCGTCACCGTGTCGGCGAACACAAAGAAGGCGGTGTCCGCCCCCCGGTTCCCGGACAGCCGCTCCTCCAGGAGGCGGTATTCGTGGTCGAGCATGGTCAGCAGGCGCTCGCGCGAGACGTAGCGGGGCGCCTTGCCGTAGATGGCGTCGCTGAACGCCATGTCGTAGGCGGAGATCGTCTTGGCCACCGTGCCGGAGGCGTGGCCGGCCTGGAAGAAATGGCGCGCCACCTCCTGGCCGGCGCCGATTTCGGCGAAGGTGCCGTAGCGCGAAGCATCAAGGTTGATGGTCAGCGCTTTGCGGGCGGTCGTGAGAAGCTCACTTGGTGGGTCGCTCATGAGGTGCCGATTGGCCGGTGCGGCCCCATAAACAACACGAAATCGGCCGAAAGGAAAGCGCGCCGCGCGGGTCGCGGCGTCGGTCCGGCGGCGCGCCGGGCCGATCTTTTCACTGGCTGCAAACGGCGAAGCCGCTACTTTGGATGCACATGAAGAATTTCTTCACCTCCCTGCTCGGCACCTTCACGGCGCTGGTGATCTTTTTCGGCGGGTGCCTGCTGGCGGTCCTGTTCCTGTTCGGCGTGCTCGTCGCCCTCGGGCAGCCGCGACCCCCGACGGTGCAGCAGGGTTCGTACCTGGTGTTCGATCTGTCGACCAACATCCAGGACGCGCCGCCGGAGTTTGACGGCGGCGCGATCCTCGGCCCGCTGCTGGGCGGCGGCCGCATCAACACCCTGCAGCTGCGCGCGGTCACGCGGGCGCTCAAAGTCGCCGCGCACGACCGCCGCATCGCCGGCCTGCTGCTCACCGGCCGGGTGCTGCCGGTCGCGTCCGGCGCCGGCTTCGGATCCCTGCAGGAGGTGCGGACCGCCATTGAGGACTTCCGCAAATCGGGCAAGCCCGTGATGGCCTACCTGAAGAACGCAACCACGCGCGATTACTACCTGGCCTCCGCCGCCAACGAAGTGGTGCTTGATCCCTACGGCGTCCTGCTGCTGCCGGGTCTGGCCAGCCGCCCGCTGTTCATGGCCGGGGCCATGGAGAAGTTCGGCGTCGGGGTGCAGGTGACGCGCGTGGGCAAATACAAATCGGCGGTCGAGCCCTACACGCGCACGGACCTGAGCCCGCCGGCCCGCGAGGATCTCCAGACGCTGCTGGACGATCTCTGGTCCGACGTCGTGCAGGACATCGCCCGCAGCCGGGGGCTGACCCCGGCCGCGGTGCAGGCGGCGGTGGACAGCCACGGGATTTTCATGGGCGCCGACGCGGTGTCGGCCAAGCTGGTGGACAAGCTGGCCTACCGGGACGAGGTGATCGACGAGTTGCGGGAAAAGGTCGGGCGCGATGCCACCAACCCGGACACGTTCCGGCAGGTGAGCCTGGCGGCGTACGCCAACGTGGTGCGCCAGATGGCGCCGCCGGCTTCGATCCGGCCGGGCCGCGTGGCCGTGGTGTATGCCGAGGGCGACATCGTCGACGGCGACGGCCAGACCGGCGAGGTGGGCGGGCGGAGGTTTGCGCGCGAACTGCGGCGCCTGCGGCAGGACGACTCCATCAAGGCCATCGTCCTGCGGGTGAACAGCCCGGGCGGAAGCGCCACGGCCGCCGAGGAAATTCAGCGCGAGCTGCGGCTGACGATGAAGGTCAAGCCGGTCGTGGTCTCGATGGGCTCGGTGGCCGCGTCGGGCGGCTACTGGATCTCGGCCTATGCCGACCGGATCTATGCCGAACCGACCACGATCACCGGCTCGATCGGCGTGTTCGGACTCTTCTTCAACGTGCAGAAGCTCGCCAACAACCTGGGGTTCACCTGGGATTCGGTGAAGACCGGCAAGCTCGCCGGGCTCCTGACGGCGAGCCGCCCGAAGACCGACGAGGAACTCGCGATCTTCCAGAAGCTGGTCGATTGGATCTACGAGCAATTCACGGACAAGGTGGCCGACGCCCGCAAGCTGGACATCGCGCGGGTGCGGGAAATCGCCCAGGGCCGGGTCTGGTCGGGCGCCGAGGCCAAGAAGATCGGCCTGGTCGACGAAATCGGCGGCCTGCACGACGCGATGCTTTATGCCGCCAAGAAGGCCGGTTTGGGAGCGAACTTCTGGGTGACGGAATACCCGCGGAAGCGCGACCTGCGCGAGTTGATCGATCAGATGCTGCGGGACATGGGATCGGGCGACACCCACCTCGGGGGCGCGCTCGGCAAGATGGTGGGCGAGTTCAAGGAGGAGGTGAAAGTCCTGGGCCGCTTCAACGATCCGCAGGACATTTACGCCCGGCTGCCGGTGAACCTTTCAGTGCAGTGAGGATATGAAGGCGGCAGGAATCTCCATCGCCTGAGGTGACCCGTATCCGCGACTACCATGGCCCGTGAGCACGTTTTGTCCCAGGACACGCCCGCCGCCCTCATCCCCTATGGCGAGCCGGCGGTGCTGGCGGTCGGGACCCGGGTGGTGGTCACCCAGGCGCTGGGCGGCAACCTGACGGTCCGCACCGACGCCGGGCTTTACCGGATCTCCGGGGAACACATCAGCCACCTGGCGGGATTCGACCCGGCGGAGCTGGCGGCGCCGGGGCCAGCGGCCGGCGGCGGCTTCAGCGAAGACGCCGTATGGGAGGCGTTGAAGACCTGTTACGATCCGGAGATTCCGGTGAACATTGTCGACCTCGGGCTGGTATACGATCTGGCGGTGGAAGCGACCCCGGCCGGCGGCCGCGCCGTCGAGGTGAAGATGACCCTGACCGCACCGGGCTGCGGGATGGGTCCGATGATCGCCGAGGACGCCAGATCCAAGATCGCGGCCGTGCCGGGGGTGGAATCCGCCAAGGTGCACATCGTTTGGGAACCACCCTGGGCGCCGGAGATGATTTCCGACGAGGGAAGAAAGGTTCTTGGGCTGGAATAGCCCGCAGCCGCGGCCCCTAAGAAACCCATCGGTGCGGCCGCGCCTCAGGCCGGTCCGTCGGGTGCCCGGGGCGTCGCCGTCCGGGCCCGTGTTGCCCGCGGCACCGTGGCCTCCCGGAGATGACGCGCGTAGGCCTTGGGCTTGAGCTGAAGGAGGCGTCCTCCCAAGCGGTCACAGCGGGTTTGCAGGTCGACGCGCCAATCGGCAATCACCGCCCGCAGCCGCCGTATGTCCGCTGCCGTCAGGACCCCCTCGAATTCGCCCCGATCCAGACGGTCCGCCAGTTCCGTGAGGTCCCTGACCCGGCCCAACAGCCGTCCCAAACGGGCGAAACGGTCGAGGTCATTGGTCAGCCTGCCGGACCGCTCCTGGTTGAGAAACTCCAGTTGCGCCTGGTGCGCCTTGACCCATTTGCGCCACGTATGCACGTCCCGGGATCGACCGCGTCGCCAAGCCCGCCGACCGCGACGGCGGGTTCGGCGGTAGGAACGGTTGAGCTGACGTAGCAGGCGCTCGTCGGCGACGGCACCGGTCGGAAGGCGGCGCCAGGCGGCGACATCCGACTGGAAAGCCCGCAGCAATTCACGGCGGATCCGGCCGAAACGGGCGGCGGAGATCTTCTGGTCCGGAAAGGCCGACGGCGACCGGCCCGGCGCGGCGCCGTCGCCGGTCAGCCGGTGTGCCACCCGCGCGAGCAACCGTTGCAGCACGCGGGCCTCCCAGTAAGGCGCCGCCACCTGCGCGGCCCCGGCGAGGCGGGATTCCGCCCGCCGCAGCGCGGTCCGACTGATCATCGGGCGGGCCAGACGCCACCACGAGCGTTGCCGTTTCGTCGCCAGGCGCACGGCGTGAAAAAAGGGTGCGGAGGGCCGGTCGGTGGCGCGCAGACGTCGGATGGTGCACGCGTCCAGCGCCATCGCCCTCCTTTTCAGGGCGGTGGCCAGCGGCACTGGCGGTATGTCGGACGTGCGCATGAGCTAACCTTCCGCAAGCCGCGCGCCGGGGCCGGATCACGGGCGCAACCGGAGCAAATTAGCGGATTTGCGCGACGTGTCAGCCGGAATCTGGCCGGTCCCTAGCGTCCGCCGGTGCCGAACAGGACCACGGGCAGAGTCGCGAGCAGGATCCGAAAATCGAGCCCGAGCGACCAGCTGTCGATGTACTCGAGGTCGAGTCGCACCCAATCGTCGAAGTCGTCGATGTCGTTGCGGCCCCGGACCTGCCACAGGCAGGTGAGGCCGGGGAGCACGCTCAAGCGCCGGCGGTGGGCGTCGTCCTGAAATCGATGCACCTCCTCGACCGGCAGCGGCCGGGGGCCGACGAGGCTCATCTCGCCGCGCAGCTCATTGCACAGCTGCGGCAGCTCGTCCAGGCTGTGCCGGCGCAGAAAGCGGCCCACGCGCGTCACCCGCGGATCGTCGGCGATTTTGAAGACCGGGCCGGTCATCTCGTTGCGCGGCTCCAGGGCGGACTTCCGTTGCTCGGCGTCGCTGACCATGGAGCGAAACTTGAGCATGTCGAAGGCGCGCCCGTTGAGCCCGCAGCGCCGCTGCCGGAAGAGCGCCGGTCCCGGCGAATCGAGGCGGATCGCCAGCGCGACGAGCGCGTAGACGGGCAGCAGCAGGACGAGCAGCAGCAGGGCGCCGGCGTAATCGACGCCGCGCTTGAGGAGAAGCTGCCAGGCGGGCGCCGCCAGCGGCCGGTAGCAAAGCACCGGCTCGCCCGCAAAGTGATCCAGCTCCGGCCGAAACACCGCCGTGTGAAAGATGCCGGCGTCGACGAAGGTTTCCACTCCTTCGCGCTCGCAGACGGCCAGCACCGCATGCGCGGCCCCCAAGGGCAGGGAGGCGAGACTGACCACGACGACGTTCACCGAGTGTTCGTGCAGACGGGCGGCCAGCGCGGCCGGGGTCTCAGTCCGGGGGTCGAACTCCGCCACGGTCTCAAGAAACTCCCGCTCGTCGGAGGGCAGCCGGGCGCGCAGTCGGGCGGTCTCCTCCGGGGCTCCGCCCCAGACGGTCCGCCCGAAAAGCTGCTCGCGCACCCGTTTGCCCTCGTCGAGCCAGCGGGTGAATTCGGCCCGCGCATAAACCAGCACCGCGGCGAAGGCGCCGGTCAGCAGGACGACGGACCGGGCATATTGCAGCCGCAGGAGAAACAGAACCAGGATGGTGGCGACGACCGCGAAGACGCAGCCGCGGACGACCGCGCCCACGAGCGCCAGCCGGCGGGCCGGGCGCGGCAGGGCATATAAATGCTGCGCCGCCAGCAGGCCCGGGCCCAGCAGCATCACCACCGCCCCGAGCACGAGGTAGGTTGAAAACGGCTGCAGCGCGGGCCGGCTCCACAACGCGTTTTGCGCGCGGAGTGCGTAGGCCGCGAGCAGCGCCGCGCCGAACAGGCCGGCGTCCACCACCTGCAGAAAACGCACGCGCGCGCGCCGGTGAGACGTGAGCATGGGACGTGAGGACGCTACCACTTAATGGCCGGACGTCCGGTCAAGGCAATGGGGAACGGGGCGCGGCCAGGAGGGACGGAACGACGGGGGCCGTGCGAAGGCGGCGCGACAGGCCCGGCGTCGCGGGGTCCCCGGGCCGGTTCAGAGCGACTTCGTATAGACCACGCCGTTGTCGTCCGTGAACGTCAGTTGCGTCGTGGACACGCCGGTCAACCGCAGGCCGAGCACATAGTCCACCATGTCGTTCACCCGGTAGACCCGGTCGTTCATGAGGACCTTGCTGTCGGTGCCGGCCGCACGCACGCCCATGATCTGGAGGCGATCGATGTACGTCAGGATTTTGATGCTCTGTTTGGGCGGGGCCGCCGCGGCCGCCTGCACCGCCGCCGCGACCTCTTCGGTACGGGGCAGTTGCACCGCCGGCGTGGAAACTTCGGTGGGGCCGGTCGCCGGCCTCGGCTCCACGGCCACCGCGGGCGTCGGCGGGGCGGAAAGCGTGGCTGCTG
>JBJKRD010000208.1:0-9031 GCA_046704925.1 Opitutaceae bacterium
GGGTATGTTGCCGCCCGCCTCACCGGCCGGACGGGCAGCGGCTTGGTGGCCGGATGCTGGAGCGCCCTGATCAGCGTGCTGCTGGCGGTGACTTTCGGTCTCGTCCTGATGACGTTGAATATTCCGCCGCCGTCGTACGTCGCCACCTGGCGGGAGTTTCAGCAGAGCGGGTGGACGAACGCCCATGCCTTCGCCATCGCGAACAGCCTCGAAGCGGTTCTCGGCCACCTGGTGGTCGGACCGATCGCCGGAATCGTGTTCGGCTCCCTGGGCGGCGGGATGGCGCGGCTCTGGTTCCGCGGCGGGACGCCGGGCCGCTGATCCGGTCGGCCGTGCGCGCCCGGGTCCGCCGTTGCTCAGCGACTCTTGAGTTCCAGGATCGTGATCGAATAGGGAGGATACTCGCGCGTGAAATCCGTGCCCAGGCCGCCCACGGTGGCCGTGACGGGGACGATGTGATCCGGTTGCGAGATCGAGTTTGTGTCGTCGGGGTTCGCCGCCCGCAGCACCACCGCACGGCCCTGCGGCTCCACCGCCGGCACCCCGCTGATCTGCGTCCGCACCGCCTGCGCCGTGCCCTGGGGATTCACGACCTTGAGAAAGATCGTGCCGCTGCGGCTGTCGCGAGTGGCATTGTAGAAGAGGGACGGCACCTCCCGCGGCGCCGGGACGGGACCCTCGGGGACCCCGCGCCGCGTGCGCGCCGGCGGCTGCCAGCGATGGGTGGGAATCCCCTGCGCCGCGGTCGCCAGCACCTCGTCGCCGTGGTGGGTGCTGAACATCACCTGCGCGTAATACGAGGGCGAACCGTAGCAGGTGAGCGCATCATAGCCGATGAGGTCGCTGCGCCACTGCATCGAGCCGCCGCGCGCCAGGTCGCTCACATTGACGAACAGGGGCGCATAGGACGCCATCACCACGAGGTCCGAGTTCCGCTCGAGGTCGCACATCCAGGCCGCGTCGCCGAGCGCGCCCGCCATGTTGGGCGTGGGGCTGCCCACGCGCGTCGCCCATTCGCCGACAAAAACCTTCGGGCCGGTGCGCGGCCGGTCGTCGTACAGGTGCGCCTGCGCCTCCATGGCCTCCTCGGAGCGGTAATAGTGCTCGTCGATCACGTCGGGCCGCCGGATGGTAACCCGCGTGGTGGCGATGATCTGGAGGTCCGGATACCTGGCCTTGATCGCGTCGTAAAACTGGGCGAAGCGCTCATCGTAGCTCCCGGAGCGGTCAAACCAGTCTTCGTTGCCGATCTCGACATAGCGCAGCGGAAAGGCCGCGGGATGGCCGTCCTTCGCGCGCTGCGCACCCCACCGGGTGTCCGGGCCGCCGGTCACGTATTCGATCTCGTCGAGGGCATCCTGCACGTACGGCGCGAGGTCCGGACCCGGCGTGACGTGCTCGTGGTCCAGCGAGTAGCCGGCGTATACCGCCAGCACCGGCTGCATGTGGAGGTCTTCGCACCATTCCAGGAATTCCAACAGCCCCATGCCGTCGGTGGACCAGTAACCCCAGGGGCTCTCGTGGCCGGGGCGCTGCGCCGGATCCCCGATGGTCTTTTCCCAGTCGAAGCGCTGGGCGATCGTCCGGCCCTCGAGATAATTGCCCCCGGGGAAGCGCAGGAATTTCGGCTCCAGGGCCGCCAGCAGGCGCATGAGGTCGGGACGATTGCCGTTGGAACGGTCGTGGTACGTCGGCGGGAACAGCGAGACCTGCTGGAACCAGACGGTGCCGCCGCCACCGGGCCCGGTTCCCGGATTGGTGGTGGTGACGGTCAGTTCGTTGTCCTTGGACGGCGCCACGTCTCCGGTCTTCAGAGTCAGCTCGTATTTTGCCCACGCGGGCGAAATCCGTCCCACCTGCCCGCGGGCAAAGACCGTTCCGTCCTTCACGCTCACCAGGCTCACGGTCAGCGGCCCGGCAAAATTCCGGCCCCGGGCATAGAACGACGCGTGGTAGGTGGTGTCCGCCCGCACGGGAATGCCCCAGTAGCCGCCGTTGGCGATGCCCGCCGGGGAGGTCGCCGTCGCCTTGCCCGTGTCGACCCGCAGACTCACGTCGAGGGCGGAGTTGAGCGGCTCGGCTTTGTCGAGCGCGAGCGTGGCGCCGCCGACCGCCCGCCAATCCACGGGTTGGTCGGCGCCGGCCTTGAAGGTGCGGTTGCGGATCAGTTCGCCGTAAAGCCCGCCTTCGTAGGAATAGTTGATCTCCTCGGTCATCAGCCCGTAAAGCATCGGGCTCACCCGGGCGGTGATCCTGCCGGCGTTGATTTGCAGGAGGGGAATTTCGGCCGGCGGGGCGGCAATCGCCGGCCGGACGCCGACGACGGCGACGGCCGCGGCCGCGAGCGCGGCCATCGAAGGAAAGCGCCAGTTTCGAAGGCGGACCGGGGCAGATGTTTCGATGGGTTTCATGGCAATACGGACCTGTTCGAGGGTTGGAGGCGCGCCGGATAGCCATGGTAAGAGTTGCCAGCCAGCCCCGGCTGGCAAGCGGATCGACGCCTTCGCCGCGCACGGGCCGTCTGCCGGATGCCGCTAACGGTGACCGCCTTGCGGTCCCGGCGCCACCCGGACTGCGCCTTCCGCCGGGGCCCGGTCTGGACAATATTCGCCACCGGCCGGCGGCTGGCTCGGGATCTGCTTTAACAAATCCGTCTGCCTGCCGTCCTCATGAAAACCATCCTCGACAGCCGCAAGCTGCTCGCCTTCGCAGCCCTTGCGCGGTGCGGCAGTTTCACGCAGGCCGCCCGGGAGCTTTATCTCACCCAGTCGGCGGTCAGTCATGCCATCAAATCGCTCGAACAGGACCTGGATTGCCGCCTGTTCGATCGCCTGGGCCGTCGCGCACGCCTGACGCCCGCCGGGCAACAGTTGCTGCAGTATACCGACCGGATCCTCAGCGAGATGCAGCAGGCGCGCGTCGAGGTCGGGGCACTGGGCAAGGCGGCCGCCACCGCCGGGACTGCGCCATGGGCGCGGACCGGTTGAGGTCGGCGCGCCGCTAGATTCCCAGTTCCGGCAGGGCGGCGACGAGGCGTTCGACGTCCTCGAGCGTATTGTAGCCCTGGATCGAAATACGGAGGTAGGTCCCCTCGCTTCGCTCGATTACCGGCACCTCCACCTGGCAACGGTCCGAGAGTTGCGCCTTGAGCTGCCGGGCTGAAAGCGGCGGCAACGGCACCGCGGCCATCTGGGCATACCAGACCGGCGTCTCGGGGCAGATCTGCGGCCGGCCGGTCAGGTCGCCCACGGCCGCGCGCGCATGGGCCGCAAGCTCGTGGCAGCGGGCGCGCACCTCCTCCCAGCGGTGCGCGGCGCAGAACCGGATCGCCTCGGGCACGCTGAGAAACGCGGCGACGTCGCGCGTGCCGGTCCATTGCTGCTCGTCCACGAACGGCGAACCGGTCGCGCCGAAGGCCGCGTCGGCGTCGCCCCAGCTCACCACCAGAGGCTCGAGCAATCCCTGCGCCGCCGGCCGCGCGAACAGGAACGCGGAGCCCTTTGGCGCGCACAGCCATTTGTGGGCGTTGGCCGCGTAGAAATCGGCGCCGAGCTCATCCAGGTCCAGTGGGATTTGGCCGAGGGCGTGGGCGCCGTCGACGACGCTCAACAGTCCGGCCGCCCGGGCGCGGAGGCAGAGCTCGCGGGCCGGCAGAATCAGGCCGGTGGGCGAGGTGAGATGGCTGAAGAACAGGACCCGGGTTCGCGGCGTCACGCCCGACCACAAACGCTCGACCAGGGCCTCGGGCGTCGTGACCGGAAGCTCGAGGGTCACCGGTCGGTAGACTGCGCCGGTCCGCCGGCAAAGAAAACGCCACATGCGGTCCATCGCCCCGTATTCATGATTGGTGGTCAGGATCTCGTCGCCGGGACGCAGATGCAGGCTGCGCGCCACGATGTTCAGGGCGGTGGTCGCGTTGGTCACGTAGACCAGGTTCTCCGGCGCCGTGTGCACGTAGGCCGCAAGCTCCGCCCGCGCTGCCCGCATCAGGCCGGCGAACCGGCGCGTGAAGAAAGCCACCGGCTGCGCCTCCAGTTCCCGCTGCCAGGCCTGGTAGCGCGCGAATACCGCCCGCGGCGTGGCGCCGAAAGACCCGTGATTGAGAAACGCAACCGCCGGATCGAGCAGGAACGCCTCCTTGGGCAGGGGGGCCTGGTAGGCGAAGGCCATGGGGCGGGCGCAGCGCGATCGGGACGACGGCCGGGCGAATCCGGGCCGCCTCACAGTTCCCGCAGCGCCGCCGCGATCGGCAGGCGCGCGGCCCGGACGGCCGGCAGAAATCCGCCGACCACGCCGATCAGCGTCGCCAGGACGATGCCCTGCGTCAGCAGTTGCGGCGTCACCGCGAACGCGAAGGTGAGGGCGCTGAAGCTCTGCCAATTGATGGTGGAGGCGTGAAAGCCGTTGAACGCGGCATACGCCACCAGCGCCCCGCAGGCGCCCCCGACGAGGGCCAGCACCACGGACTCCAGCATGACCGACGCCACCACCGCCGCGCGCCCGAACCCCAGCGCCCGCAGCGTCGCGATCTCGCGGGTGCGCGCCGCCACCGAGCTGTACATCGTGTTCAGCGCCCCGAAGATTGCGCCGATCGCCATCAGGGCGGCGATCGGATAGCCCAACACGTTGATCAGCGTCGTCACCGACGTCGATTGCCCGGCGAAATAGTCGTCCTCCCGTTCCACCTTCACGTTCAGGCGCGGATCCGCCGTCAGCGCATCCTTGAACCGGCCGAAGTCCTCCGGCGACTGCAGCTTCACGTAGACCGACTGGAAGCTGTCGCCGCGCTGGTAAGCGTCCTGCAGCACCCTGGCGTCGCTCCAGATTTCCGATTCCGCCGCGCTCCCGCCCGCCGAAAAGATGCCCACCACCGGCCACTCGTAGCGGCCGACCTTCATCTTGTCGCCCACCTTCAATCCGGCGAACTCCTGGGCGGCGCCGATCCCGGCGATCACCTCATCCTTGCCCCAGGTGAAGGCGCGCCCGGCCACGATCTTCAGGCGGTCGCGCACCTGGAACGCCGCCGGTTCCACCCCGCGGAGCGGCACATTCACGTCGGTGCCGGTCGACTTCTTCGGCAGGTTGATGATCACGAAGAGCTCGGCGGAGGCGAGCGGCCCGGCGTCGGACCGGGCAATCCCCGGCGCATCGGCGATGATGCGCGTCTGCTCCCGGCTCAGCCCGCTCACCATTTCGCTGTCGGCGCCGCTGCGGAGCACGATCGCCGAATCGGGCGAGCCCGAGTTCGCCATCACCCGGCGGAAACCCGCGGCAATGGAGAGCACGCCGACGAGCACCGCGACGACACCGGCGATGCCGAAGGTCGCCGCGGCCACGGAGCCGCGTCGTCGCGGGATGCTGAGCAGACCGAACTTCGTCACCGAGGCGATCTGGGAGAACCAATTGATGGGGCCGGCCATAAGGAGGGGAGGAGTGGGAGCGAAGGTGAAAGTGACGTTGTTACCAGAATGTGGGCCGGTGAAAATCCGGAGCGAAGGTGCGCCGTCGTCCGCCCTGGTGCGCGGATCGATCCATCGATTGCCCCTTTTTCACTCTCACGTTCAACCTCCCTCGCCTCATATCCGCCGCAGCGCGTCGGCCACCCGCAGGCGCATGGCCTGCAGGGCCGGAAAAAAGCCCGTCAGGAGGCCCAGCACCACGCTGAACCCCGCCCCCACGACCAGGTCCCGGAGCGGAAGGTTGAACAACGGCAGAAAACCCGACAGGGCATCGCCGACGACGGTGGACAACGCCCAGGCCACCGCCAATCCGAGCACGCCGCCGAGGATCGCCAGCAGGCACGATTCCAGCAGGACCATGCCGAGCATCTGGACGTTGGTGAAACCGATGGCCTTGAGCACGCCCAGTTCGCCGATGCGTTCGCGCACCGACTGGGAGATGGTGTTGCCGGCCACCAGCAGGATGGTGAAGAACACGGCGCCCAGGATCGAGGACGTGATCAGCGCGATGTTGCCCACCTGGTTGGCCCACGCCTGCACGAAAGCGCCCTCCGGCTCGGTCTTGGTCTCGGCCGACGAGTTCTCAAACTCCGCGTCCACCGCCTGCGCCACCTGCGCCGCCTGCGCGGGATCCCTGACCCGGATGGTGAACCAGCCGACCTGGCCGTGGCCCCACGGCTGGGACCGGTTGCGCACCTCGTCGAAATAGTCGTACCGGAAGAACAGCGGCGTGGTGTCGGTGTTCTTCTCGCGCCCATCGAAGATGCCGACGAGGTCGAAGATCCACGTGCGAGTGCCGTCGCTGTTGGTCCAGATCGTCGACCGGATCGGGATCTTGTCGCCGATCTTCCAGCCGAAGCGCTCGGCGGTCTTGCGGCCGACGATGGCGCCGGTGCGGGTCCGGAGCCACGCCGCCTTCTCGTCCGGCGGGAGGATGAACTCGGGAAACATTTCCAGGAACGACTCGGGCTCGACCGGGCACTGCATGAAGAAGTTCTTGGGGTCCTGGTAGATCCCGCCGAACCAGGTCTGGCTCGTCACCAGGGACACGCCCGGGATTCGCTCCATCTTCTCCTGGTAGCTGTGGGGCAGGAACTGGATGATCGACACCTTGTTCCGCACGATCAGCCGGTTCGCACCGGCGATGCTAACGCCGCCGGTGAGCGCCTCCTTGATGGCGGAGAGGAAGCCGAAGAGGACAAACGCGACGACGATCGACCCCAAAGTGAACGCCGAGCGGAGCTTTTTCCGCATCAGGTTGCGCCAGACGAGATGGATGAACTTCATGGTGAGCGATCCGTGGCTGCGCCCCGGAGAATGCGGACTTCCGGCTTGGGATCCGCACGCTCACGCGTGCAGCTACGACTGAAAAGCCCCGTTTTCACTTCACCGCCTCGTTCGTGAGCTGCCCCTTGTTGAGGTAGACGGTGCGCGAGGCCCGCGCCGAGGCGTGCGGGTCGTGGGTCACCATGATGATGGTCTTGCCGTGTTCCTTGTTGAGCAGCTGCAGCAGTTCCAGTATTTCATCGCCGGCCTTGCGGTCCAGGTCGCCGGTGGGCTCGTCGCACAGCAGCAGCGTCGGATCGGTGACGATGCCGCGGGCGATGCCCACGCGCTGCTGTTCGCCGCCGGAGAGCGTCCGCGGAAAATGTTTCGCGCGCGCCGAGAGGCCGACCATGGCCAGCGCCGTTTCCACGTGCTGGCGCCGCTCGCCCCGGGAAAGATGGGTCAACAGCAACGGCAGCTCCACGTTGCGCTCGGCCGTGAGCACCGGCAGCAGATTGTAGAGTTGGAAAACAAAACCGATGTGCCGGGCGCGCCACGCCGCGAGGCGGTGATCCGAGAGCTGGTCGACGCGCTCGCCGGCGACATGGACCGAGCCATTGGTCGGCCGGTCGAGGCCCCCGATCAGATTCAACAGCGTGCTCTTGCCCGAGCCGGAGGGCCCCATGAGCGCGAGGAACTCTCCCGCCGGCACCCGCAGGTGCAGGTCCTTCAGCACATGGATGTCCTCGGAACCGCGGTGGAACACCTTCTCCACCCCGTCCACCGCCACCAACACCCCGTTGCTGTCCGTTCCCGGTTCGCTCATGATTTGGTCTCCTTGACAGCCTCGCCGTCGCGCAAGCCGCGGGGGGGATTCACCACCACCGTCTCCCCGGCGGACAGCCCGGCGCTGATCTCGGCCTGCCCGGCGGCCGCGTTGAGCACGGTCACGGCGCGGCGCTCCACGCGCCCGCCCTGCACCACAAACACGATCGTGCGGTCGCCCTGCGCCTGCAGCGCCCCCTGCGGCACGAGGACGGTGCGGGCGGGCGCCGGCCCGGCGGCCCCCGCGTCGCGAAAGGCGACCTTCACGCTCATCTCCGGCAGGATCCGCGGATCCAGGCGGTCGAAGCCGACCCGCACCTTGACGGTCGACTTTTCCCGGTCGGCCGTGGGGATGATGGCGATCACCTTGCAGGGGATCTTCCAGTCCGGATACGCATCCAGCGTGGCCACCACCGGCTGGCCCACCTCCACCCGGTTGATATAGCTTTCATTGACGTCGATCTCGATCTCCAGCGAGCTCATGTCGACGATGGTGCAGATGCCGGTCCGGGTGAAGCCGCCGCCGGCGGAGACCGGCGACACCATCTCGCCCGGCTGGGCATCCTTCGAGGTGACGATGCCGGCAAACGGCGCCCGGATCACCGTGTCGTCGAACTGCTGCTGCCAGACGCCGACGGTGCGCTCCGCAACGGCCACGTCCGACTCCTGCTGGCCGAGGCGGGCCGCCTGGGCCGCGGCGTCGGCCCTGGCGTGGTCAAGGTCGCTCACCGGCGCCACGCTGTTCTTCGCCAAATCCACCTGGCGCGCCAAATCCTGTTCGGACTCCTTGAGCCGGACCCGGGTCTCGGCGAGGGCCGCGCGCGCCGAAGCCAGCTGCGCCTGGGCGAGCTCGAGGCTCGCCTTCACGTTGCTGTCGTCCAGTCGGGCCAGCACCTGGCCCTCCTCCACCTTCGTGCCCTCCTCGATCAGGATTTCCATGACCTTGCCCGTGACCTTGGAGGAAACCGTGGCCTCCCGCCGGGCGGTCACGTAGCCGGAGGCGTTCAGCACCGTGCGATCGCCACCCCCGCCCTCGGCGGCGCGGGCGACCGCCGTCTGGACCTCGGCCGCCTCGGCCCGCGTGAACCACCAGAACCCGCCGGCCATCAAGAGCGCGACGAGCAGCGCGGCCATCAGCAGCAACCGGCGCGGCGGAGCTTCCGGCAGCGTGCTCCGTTCAATGCGCAGGTCACCCAGGCTGGGTTTGGACGCGCTCATGAACGCGGGTCACACAAGGGCCCGGCCTGGCCCGGGTCAACGGCGTTGTGACGCCTGGCGGATGCCGGGGCGGGGGGACGCCGGGGCCAAGTCAGGAACCAGAGCCTTCGTCCGGTGTCGCCTCCTTCGCCGCTCCCGATCGTGGAAAATTCCTGCCGGCTCCGAACACTAGGGCCGCTCCCGACTTGAAATTGTACGCCGACAATTTTCTCATTTATTAACCAAATACGCATGAACGCGCACGTTGTGTATCACTTCAACAG
>JBJKRD010000209.1:0-2632 GCA_046704925.1 Opitutaceae bacterium
GGCGCCGCGGCGGTCCGCGATCCCAGCGGTGTCTTTCACATCGTGTCCGAGGACACGGACTACGACCCGTTGATCGAGCACCTGCGATTCATCGGCATCGATGCCGTCCGCGTCGCGAAATCGCCTCCGGCTTCTCGCGCACCCGAGGCGCGACGGCCCGCAGCCGGCCGCCCCGAGGCCCCCTCCGCCGGGCCCGGCCGGCCGGAAACCCGGGGCGAGCCGACCAACCGCGGCGAGGCCCGGCGCCGTCCCGGGGCGGGACGGACGGAGCCTCGACCGGCTGCCGTGCCGACGGTGGAGGAAAAGGCCACGAGCGTGGTGAATCGCCTGCGACGCAGTGCGAACCGTCCAAGCCGAAAGGCCCGCCTCCTGGCGCACATCCGGGACCAACTCCGCGGCCGGCTCAAGGAGGGCGAGGAGGATGGAATTCTGGATCTGCTCGTGGAAACCGGTTTCGTGGCCATCGACGTGCGCAATCGGGTGACCTATCCCGGGCTCGCGTCGGCGTCATGAGCGGGCGGCAATCGACCGCTTGGCGCAGATCAATCGGAGGGCTTCGTCATGTTCCTGGCGACCGTCAACAAACCGAAGCAATTGCTCTATCTGAGCTACGCTCAGCATGTGAACGTGGAAGACCTCGAACGCGGACTGCCCGACGTCGTGGCGCTGCTGGCTGAGCTGAACAGTGGTTTCCGCCTGGTGGCGGACTTGAGCCGGATGGATTCGATGGATGTGGATTGCACCGAGGTGATCGGCAGGGTGATGGCGATGTGCGAGCAAAAGGGCGTGGCGCTGGTGGTCCGGGTCATCCCCGATCCGGCGAAGGACATCGGCATGAATATCCTGACGCTCTTCCATTATCACCATCGGCCACGGTTCCTTACCTGCAGCACTCTGGCCGAGGCGGCGGAGCGCCTTTCGCTGTAGCCCGTCCGCCCGCCCTTCTCCCCCAACCGTCATGAAAACCGCTTTGCTCCTGGCCCTGGTGGCCGCCGCTGTTTCCGCGTCCGCCGCCGACCTTCACCCCGTCATCCCGCTCTGGCCCGCCGGTGCGCCCGGCTCCGAAGCGCGCAAGAACGAACCCGAAAAGGTCGTCGGCCAAAACGTCTCCAACGTCCATTTTCCGACGCTCATCGCCTATCTGCCCGCTCCCGGTCGGGGCACCGGCTGCGCCGTCATCGTTTGTCCGGGCGGCGGCCACCGCAATCTCGTCCTGCAAAAGGAGGGCACCGATATCGCCCGGTGGTTGGCGGACCATGGACTCGCCGCCTTCGTCCTGAAATACCGCCTCGCGCGGGATGCCGCGACGCCGTCGGGCACGCCGCAGCCCTATACCGTCGAGCGGGACGCCCTGGCTGATGCGCAGCGCGCGATCCGGCTGGTGCGCCACCGCGCCGCGGAATGGGACGTCGATCCGGCCCGGATCGGGATCATCGGTTTTTCGGCCGGGGGCGAACTCGCCAGCCTTGCCGCGATGCGTCCCGGCGCCGGCCGGTCGGACGCTGCGGACCCGGTCGATCGCGAAGATGCCCGGCCCGACTTTCAGGGGCTGATTTATCCCGGACAGGCGCAGAACATCGCGCCGGAGAAAGGCGCCCCGCCCGCCTTCCTCGTCTGCGGGGCCGACGACCGGCCGGGCATCGCCGGGGAGTTGCCGAAAGTCTACCTGCGCTTCAAGGCGGCGGGCGTGCCGGTGGAACTGCACATCTACGCCGGTGTGGGCCACGGCTTCGGCCTGCGCCCGGGTCCCGCCGCCGGCTGGGCCGATCAATTCCGGTCGTGGCTGGCGGTCGAGAAGTTCCTGCCGCCGGCCCGGCCGTAGCGCCCTCGGGGCCCGGCCGCCGGCGTCAGTCGATCCACCGGATGTTGCGGGTGTCGTGCTCGACCGCCGCCGGCGTCTCCGTCGTGTGGAGCTTGACGTCCCGCAGGGTGATGTCGGCGGCATCGGTGGCGCGGAAGCCGCGGCGGGCCGAGATGACGGCGTGCTCGATGGTGACCTGATGCACCGGCTGCTGCGGGAGCCCGGTGATGGCAATCGCCGACCCGGCGCCGCGGCAATAGATGTCCCGGAGGAAGAAGTCGCGGAATTCGGGCGTCTTCGCGGGGTCGCGGTCGGGCGCGATGCGGACCGCCGCGGCGCTCGCCGGCGTGTTGACGTAGTGGGTGTCGAACAGGATCGCTTCGTTCACGATGTCGCGCATGTAGATGTGATCGACATAGACATCCCGCACCAGCCCGCCGTGGCCGAGGCCGCTTTTCACCCGGATGCCGGTGTCGGTCCCCACAAAGTCGCACGCGGTGGCCCAGAGGTTGCGCATCCCGTCCTCGGTGGAGCCGCCCACCACAAAGCCGCCGTGACCGTGGTAGACGGTGCATTCCGCCACGATCACGTTCTGGAGGCCGGGTTCGCCGGGCCACGGATTCGGACCGCTCGACTTCATGCAGATGGCGTCGTCGCCTGCGCTGACCGTGCACCGATAGACCACGACGTTCCGGCACGGGCCGATGTCCATGCCGTCGCCGTTCTGCGCCCACCATTCGTTGAAGATGGTCGCGTGGCGGATCGTGACGTTGGTGCAACCCGCCGGCACCAGCACGCCGCTGGGTGAATTGCGCAGGGTGACACCCTCGA
>JBJKRD010000210.1:0-5055 GCA_046704925.1 Opitutaceae bacterium
GACGAGCCCGACAGGCCTCGAACTGGCGCCGGGCGCCTACCGGGTGGTCGTCCGGGCGCCCGGACAGGAGCTGACGGAGACGGTCCGCGTCACCGCCCACGCCGACACCGTGCTGAAAGTCTCGCTCAGCAGCGACCGGTTTGTGCTGACGCACTGACCCCCGGGATCCGCTTCGCGAGAACTTGCGCCCAGGAAAACCTCCGCACCCCCGTTTCCAGCCGCGGCCTTCCACTCTCACGTCGATTTCGGCAACCGCGGGAACTCCTTTCCACAAGACGGCTTGGCGTCGAACCTGCACGCCATGCGCGTGTCGGGGCGATGATCCGCCGCGGCGATTTTGCCTTGTGGGGGGCAAAAGGGCTTCCCATAGTGCCCGGTTTCCATGAGTAAACCGTCCCCCGAGAAGGACGCCGCGAGCACCGCGCAAGCCGATGCGCCGGCGACCAAGAGCCGTTTCGAACTCCCGACCGAAGAGCAGCTTCAGGAGTGGTGGACGCGCAACCGCAATGCGATCCTGGTCTTTTGCGGGATTGTGATCCTGGCGATTCTGGCGCGCGGTGCCTATGGCGCCTTGGCCGCGCGCCGGGAGGCGGGCATCGAGGCGGCCTTTGCGGCGGCCACCACCCCGGCGAAACTCCAGGCGTTTGTCCGCGAACACGAGCACCACGACCTGGCCGGGGTTGCCTATCTGCGATTGGGTGACGACGCCTACGCCGCCGGCCAATACGACGAGGCCCGGGACAACTATGCGAAAGCCGCGGCAGCCCTGCAGGGCACGCCCTTCGCGGCGCGGGCCACCCTCGGCGAGGGCGTCAGCCTGATCGAGGCCGGCAAGACTGCCGAGGGCACGGCGCTGCTGCGCCAGTTGGCGGAGGATACCAACCAGTTGGCCGCCGTGCGATGCGAGGCGGCTTACCATTTGGCATCGCTCGCCTTCGATAGCGGCAATGCCGGCGACGTTTCGAAATACGCCGATTTGATCATGCAGCTGGATCCCAACGGGATTTGGGCGCAGCGGGCGATCATGCTGCGGGTGCGCACCCCGGTCGCGCCGGCCGCCACGCCGGCTCCGGAGACCGGCGCGCAGAAGCCGTCCGTGTCCATCAAGCTGCCGGGTTCCTGAGGTATTCGGCGCCGTCGTTTTCCGTCCGTCGTGACGGCGCCGCGCATCCGCCACGCCCGGGAGTCAGCCGGGCCGACTCTGGGACTCGTCCGACGCCGTTTTCGGCAGCAGCCGGGCGATGATAAGCAGCAAAAGGACGACCACGAGAATCAGGGCCGTCCAAAAGAGGACGCCGCCGTGCCCGGCGATGACGTCCGCCAGCGTTCCCGGCTTGAGGATCTCTTCGGCGCCCAGCGTGGGGGTGGCCTTTTCGGCCGCGAGCAACTGTGCTCCCACGAGGCTGAGGTCATATCGCGGCATCGCGGCACTCGGCTCCCCGTAAACCAGATAGACCGGCGCTTCCCGGCCGGCCTTGAACAGCAGGCGGGTGACGCCGTACCAGACGCGCGCGTCGCCCAGGATGATCGGCGGATTGTCGCCGTTGTCGGTCTCCAGCCACAAGCCGTCGGTTTCAAGTGGCGGGCTGAGCGGGAGCGAGAATTCAGACGACCGGCGGTCGGGCGTCTGGTCCCACGTCGCCTGGCCGAGCCAATGCCGTGACCGGTCGCCACGTTCGTCCTCGACGTACTCGAACGCGGTGATGGTCCGGTGAAACAGCGGCGTGGAAATGGTCGCGGTCAACCGGGTAAGTGGCAGGTGCGGGTATGGCAGCGCAAAACGCCAGCGGCTGAGCCGCGGCTGCTTCGGATCCGGCGCCGCCTGCCCTTTGACCGGAATGCCCCGGCTTCCACCGGTGTGGTCAATCACAAAGGGCACCTGGCGCCCGTCGCTCATCAGGCGGAGATCCGCGAGATCGCGGCGAGCATGGGCGAGCACCGCCGGGTCGAGTTCGAGCTGCTGTACCCCGGGATCCCGGAGGTTCACCGGTCGACGAAATGCCCAGGCGGAGACATCCAGCGGCGCTCCCAGAGCGGGGATCGCGGGGAGTGGCTCGCCGGGGTGAAAATCCGGATTTGGCACCAAGGGGCCGGGAGTGCTGGCCGGCAGCTCCCGGCGTTCGACCTCGTTCAGCAGGGCGCCGACGTCGTAGTGGGGGGCGTGGATCGCCGGGTTGCCCGCAAAGAGCGTGTACCTGCCCGGTGCCGGCGCATAAAAGACCGCGAACACGGGCCGCCGCCGGGCGGACACCGCGGATAGCGCCAGCGGCGGACTGTCTCCGTTTTCCACCACCAGGGTCAATTCCCGGCCGGCCACCATGGTGTCGAGGTCCAGCTTGAGCGACCCCGTGGCCGATCTGCCGGCGGCGGCGGTGCGGGCCAGGGAGCGGCGGGCGAGTTCGACTTCGCGGATAATCCCGTCCGCAAAAACGCGCCGCAACAAGATCACCGGCCGGGCAAACACCGGCTCCGGCGTGCTGATTTCGAGGCTCGCCAGAAAGAGATTGGCCGCCGGCAGATTGAGCGCGAGCCGGGTCTCGCCCGGCACCTCTTCGCGGGCCTCGATGTGCACCGGCACCGGTTCGGTCGCCTCGTCCAGCGCGCGCCGCGTGACCAGCACAATATCGTTGAGCGCGACATGGATCCCTTCCAGACGACCCAGCGACACCCGGAGGTACGGATAGATCCCGGGCGGCAGGTCCAGCTGGAGCGCGCGCAACCGGGGGCCGCGATCGTAGACTGGCAGGTCCCGGGCGAGCAGGCGCCAGACGATGCCGTCGCTGGACTCCTCCACCCGGGCCCGGCTCAAGAATCGTTGCCCGCCGGCGTCGAACTGCAAGGCGACGATGAGGTCGTCGATTCCGGTTTCGAGCGTGAACACCATCGCCGCGTCCTCGACCCGGGTGGTGAGCGATTCCGGTTCGCGGGAAACCGTCCCGGCCGGCCGGCTTTGCCACACCGCGAACGGCACTTCGTCGCCGGAAGGGCCGGCAATCCGCAGGTCTCCCAGATCCGTCCGCGCGGCATCCAGCGTCGCGACCGGCAGCGCGACCGTCACCGGGCCGGCGGATTCGACAACCAGCTCCTGACACTGGCGCCAGTCGGGCATCGCCCGCGACCCGGCGAGGAGGGGTCCGGCGAGGACGGCTGCCAACAGGGCGGAAAGCGTGCGGGAGCGCATTTCAGGACTTGGCTTCGGGCGGAAGGAACCGCTGGTAGACAAACGACGCGAGGATGGCGATCACGGCGACGACGACGAGGGCGATGATGCGATAAAGCTGCTGCAGGTGGGCGAGGTCGTGGGCAAAGAGCTTGAGCAACGTGACCCCGAGCAGGCCGATGGCGGCATAGCGGGCGGCACGCGCGCGCCGGACGATGCCGATCACGAGCAGGCCGAAGGCAAACAACGCCCAGGCAATCGTGTAGGTCATGTCGCGGGCAAAATCGCCCGAAAACTGGAAGGTCAGCGTTCGTCCCGCCGGGCTGTAATAGTCGGCGATCTCGATGTTCAGCAAGAGGAAGGTCAGTACGCCGGCCAGGGTGTGGAGGATGGCGGGCGCAGGGAAACCGAGCGGGCGGTCGCGCGGGGGCGCCAGCAGCCGGGCGCCGGCCAGGAGGCAGAGCGCCGTGATCCCGTACGCATAGAGATACCAGTTGAAAATGGGCGCCGCCGCCCGGGGATGATACGTCAACACCGCGGGGTTGAGCGCCAGCCGGGTGAACGCCACCCCGAGCAACGCCAGGCCGGCCAGGCGCAGGCCCGCATGCGGCACCCGGTGGAAGAGCCACAACAGCGCCGCCCCTTCCAACGCCCAGGCGAGGGTGATCCACTGACGTTCGAATTGGATTGGAAATATCAAGGTGACAAACAGCAGCGCCACGCCGCCGAACCAGGCGAGCACATCCAAACGCCGGGGCGCATCCTCCGGCAGCGACCGCAACGCCGCCACCAGGCCGGCGAAGGCCGGCACCGCGAACACCGCCGGGACAAGGCCCATGTAGCCGTTGGGCCAGGCGCGGCGGACCAGTTCGTAGACGAGGTAAAAATGCACCGGGCCGGCGAGCGCGGAGGCGATCCAAGGCGACAACTGAGCGGCGAGACGCCGCCGGAACCCGAAGGCGGTCACGGTGAGCAACGCGTAGAACCCCGCGTTCCATCCCAGGGTGATCGCGGCGCCCGCGACGCTGAAACGGCGGGCCAGCCAGACATATTCGAGCAAGGCCACGCTGCCGAGGGCCACGAGCGGAAGCACGCCGGACTGCAACAACCACGCCAGCCCGAGCAGCAGAATCACCAGCAGCAGGGCCAGCCCAAAGATCGGCGATGGATCGGTGAGCGGAAGGCGCAGCACGACCATGACCAGCAACAGGAAGGGCAGCACGGCCGACAGCCCCGGCAGGAAGGCGGCGCCAGCCGGGTCGGCGAGCCAGGCGGGCAGGTCGCGCCCGGGCTCCCGCCGGTCCAGACGCCGGAGGGCGTAAACGCCGGCGACGAAGAACAGCCCGCCGAATCCGCCGACCAGCACCAGCATTTCGGAAAGGCCGGCGGACTCCACCGGCCATTGCAGGAACCAGCAGCCGGTGGCGAACAAAGTGAGCACGAGGACTGCGATCAAGGCGACGATGGCACCGGTCGCCGCCGCCACGGCGATGGCCAGAAGATCGACAGCCAGCACGACGGGCCAGAGCAGGAACGACACTTCCGGCAGGTGGACGATGGTCAGCAAAACCAGCACCAGCGCCACCGGTGGAAAGAGATGCGCCCACCACGCCGGAGCCGCTCCGGGCCGCCACCGTTCCAAAACCAGCGGAAACACGGTGTGCAATCCGGCCAGTCCGCAGCACGCCCCGAGCGCCCACGGCAGCAATGCGGGGCTGAGCCGTTCGACGGTCCAGGCGGCAAGCAGCAGGAAGACGACCGTACCAGCCGCCAGGTGGAGGCGCGCCAAACCGAGGGGCGCTCGGGCCGCATCGAGCGCGACCAGCGCCAGCAGGCAGAGATCGGCGCCGAAAACAAACGCGAAGAGGAACCACGGCTGCCGACCGATCGCGGGA
>JBJKRD010000211.1:0-6159 GCA_046704925.1 Opitutaceae bacterium
CGCCCCACATGGCCGGATCGTCGTAGCGGTTCTGCGCCGTGATTCCGGTCTGCGCCGGACTGAGCAGCGTGAACATCGTCCCTCCCGCCGGCCCCGATCGCGGCGCCAGCGGCGCCGAGCTCAACCCCCCGCCGCCGTCCGCCGCTCCGGCGATCGCGGTGCCGGCAATCAGCCACGCGCAAAGCACCGCCCAACCGACGTGAAGGACGCCGCCCGGCATCTCGGGCCCGCCCCATTTTCCGGTGGCTGATGCCGCAACTGCCGACACTCGTCCGGTGGGCCCCCGGTGCGTCATGGACGCCGGCCGCAGCCTAGCGCTCGGCCTCCGGCTTCTTGGGCGGCGTCGCTCCAGACTCGTATCCGACGACCTTCATTTCCCCGATCGTCACCTTGCCATCCCGGAACCGTCGGATCAGTCCGTTGCTGTCGCGGCCAAAATACCGGGCGGCGCTCGCCAACATCGCGGGCACGTCCTGATCGAACTGGTTCCCCTGCGCCCGGATGCTGATCCGGGTTATCCACAGCAGCTTCTTTACTCGGTGCTGCGTGGCGGCGCGGAAATCATAGGCTGCCAAGATCACGTAATAGCGCGGCTGCTCGATTTCCCTGATGAGATCATGGTAGGCCGTGCCGCCGCCGGCCAGGAGCTTGGGATTGCCGGTGTCGTAATTGATGTCCCGAAAGTAACCGAGCAGCTTCGCGTTTTGCTCGTCGGCCTTCATCCGCATATCGTCGAACAACTGCATCTGGTAAAGCTGGCTGTGCAATTCCTCCAGGTGCGCATCCCGGACCGCGGCCTCGGGTGATTGAATGCCTTCCACGCTCATGAAGGTCCCGGCGGCGGCGATGGTGGCCGACTTGTACGCATTCATCGCATTCAGGACCTGGTCTTGGGCCAACTGGTATTGGCCGCTCTCGAACGACGGCTTTGTGGTGCCCCACGAGATGACCAGCAGCAGGTCGGCGGACTTGGCGTCGTTGGCAAAATAGTAGTTCCGTCCGGCGAGGAATTCGGCAACGAGGCCGGCGAGGGCCGGAAACTTCACTTGGTCAATGGATTGGTCGCGTCCCTCTCCCGGCGAATACCCGCCGTCGGCGATGGCATAATACTCCCGTTTGAACGACCCGTCCGGCAGTCTCTCCCGCGCGTAGCCGCTGCCGGTCTCGGAAAACACCGAGGTAACGATCAGTTCCTTTGCGGTGGCGGCGAGGGGGGTCAGGAGCAGCGCCGGGGCCACGACGCTAACCAAAGAAAAGAGGATCTTCTTCATGGCGATTTGCCGGCGACGCCGGACGTTGGGGCCGATCTTGTGGCCCAAAAATATATCTTGATCCGCGCTCCCGGCAACCGATTTTCCCGCTCGACGGTGGGGCAAATTGTCGCCGCCCGGCGCCGGATCCGATGTGCTGACACCCCTCGTCGAGGCGCGCCTCCCGGGATCGCCGGCTTTATGGCGGCACCGCGCCCGGAGCACCGGCCAGATCCGGCCAGGCAAAGGTCCGGAGGGCCACTTTCCGCGGCTGGGGATCGCTCTCGTGGATGGCATAGCAGTGATCCATTTCCAGGCCGCGGAAGGTCTGGGTTCGACCGGTTGCGGGCCAGAAGACCTCCACGCGGAGGATCGCGCGCGCCCGGCCGAGGCCGATTTCCTGCCGCAGCGGCGAGGCGCCGAAGCTGCCGCCGCTGCCCACCGTGCGATAGATCGCCCGCTCGCCTTCGTCGGTTTGCGCGACGACCTTGATGCGGGCGCCGATGGCGGAGCGGTTGTCCCGCACGCCCTCGAGCTTCAGTTTGATCCAGCGGTTGTGGTTGCCGGGATTGGCGAACAACTGGTTGCGGTAGTGGTCACCCACCAGCGCGCCTCCCGTGACGGCGTAGATGTCCTCGGCGCCGTCATTGTTCAGGTCGCCGAACGCGACACCGTGGCCCTTCTGCAGCTGGCCGAAACCGCCGGAGGTCGTCACGTCCTGAAAGCGTCGTCCCTGGTCGTTGCGGAACATGCGATTGGGAATGAGCGTGCCCAGGATCGGATCGCCCGTGCCGACGTAGAAATCCAGCCAGCCGTCATTGTCGAGATCGCCGAAGTTCGAGCCCATGCCCTCGAGAATCTTCCACAGGCCCACCTGCTTGGTGACGTCGGTGAAGGTGCCGTCGTGGTTGTTGTGGTAGAGGCGGGGGCGTTCGGCCTGGGGCGGGCCCATGCCGAGGTAATCGGCGAGGATGTCGCCGGCATCGTGGATCGCGTAGCCGCAGACGAAGATGTCCGGCCAGCCGTCGTTGTCGTAATCCCAAAACCAAGCGGGAAAACTCCGGTTCGGCTCCGTGACCCCGGCCGCTGCGGCGACGTCGGTGAAGTGCCAGCGGGCGTTGGGGGAGCGGTCGCCGCCGACCGGCCCGTCGTTGCGGAGCAGCAGGTTGGGTCCGCCGAAGACGGACAGGTAGAGATCGGGCCGGCCGTCGTGGTTGAAATCGCCGGTGATCACCGCCTTGAACCAGCCGACCAGCGCCAGGCCGTTTTCCGCGGCGCATTCGGTGAAGGTGCCGTCGCCGTTGTTGCGGAAGAGTTCGCACGGGTCCTCGACGCCGCTGCCGGGCTGGGTCTCGTTCGCGATGAAAAGATCAAGCAGACCGTCGCCGTTGTAGTCGAACCACACCGCCGTCTGCGTCGGATGGAAACTCAACACCCCGGCTTGTTCCGTCACGTCGGTGAACGTGTTGTCGCCGTTGTTGCGCAGCAGCGAATTCGGATAGCGGCCCGCCTTCCCCAGCCAACCGCCGCGCAGCACGAGCACGTCGACATAGCCGTCGTTGTTGAAGTCGCCCTGCACCAGATTGAGTCCGCCCGTCAGCCCTTTGAGGCCCGCGGCATCCGTCATGTCGGTGAAAGTCCCGTCGCCGTTGTTGTGGAAGTAGCGCAACTGGCTGTCCAGTCCGGAGGCCGAGACCATCAAGTCGAGGAATCCGTCGTTATCGAAGTCGTCCATCACGACGCTGCCGGAAAGATCATCGACGTCGAGGCCCAGCAGGTCCGCGACGTCGTGAAACCGGGGCAGCTCGTAGTCGGATTTGAACACCTCGGGTGGAATCCGCCACTGCTCCGGCACGTGATCGGGGTACTCGCCCAATGTCATGTAGGCGATGTTGAGCAACCAGGCGGCATACGGGCTGGGCTCGGAGGCCAGCAAATCCATCAGGATCGTAATCGCGTGGCGCGGGCCGTCGGTGTACTTGTACAATCCGCCGCCCCGAAGCGGCAGGAGGCAGGAGTCGGCGTTGTGATTCGCCATGCAGTTCTGCTGCTCCCCCAGGCGCAAATCGGCGATCGCCTCAAAGAGCTTGATCTTCGGCACGTACTCCGGTGGCGGCGTCATGCCGAACTGTTCGAGCAGTTGCTTGAATTTCGCGATCTGCGCCAGCGCCGCTTCCGTCTGGCCGTCGTTCAGGAGGGCGTAGGCATAGGGAAGTTGCAGGCCCGCCAGGTCGCCCCGGGTGGTGGCCGCGGCGATCTTCCGGCGAAAGAAATCCGCCGTCTTGCCGGCGAAATACGGATAGGCCACGGGATCGACGTCACGGGAGAGGCCCGCAAGGCGCTGCGCCATGCGCCGGTTGCTCGCGGGCTGGGGCTTAACGACCTTGGCCACCGGCGCCGGATGGCCCATCGGCATCGAGGACATGTCCATCCCGGCCGGCATTCCGGGGTCGTCCGCACCGCGCAACGGAGCGTCCCAGGGCCAGGCGAGTGTCAAGGCGAGGCACCCGATTATTCGCAGAACCGATCCAATTACGCCCGGACGGAATCGGTTCCCGCGTGGGACCGGGCCGGCCAGAGAAATTTGGCCGTCGATCGAACTATGACCATGCCTTCGCGAGCTCACTGGGACACGTCAAGGGTTTGGGTGTGGGGGGGGACGGGCTGGGCGGAGGCGGTGCCGTTGGGCCAGCGGATGCGCAGGGCGGCGGGGGCGGTGGTGGCAGGCCAGCCGAAGAAGCAGGCGGGGGCGGACTGGGAGTAGTAGCCCGAGCCGGCCTGGACCTCGGCGGTCTGGGTGGAGCCGTCGGCGAGGGTGAGGGTGAGGCGGGCGCCGATGGCCTGGGGATTGCCGGGGGGGCCGCGCAGGCGCACGCAGAGGCTGTGGCGGCCGGGCCGGGGCTGGTTGCGCCAGGCCAGGGTGGTGCCGTTGTTGCGGCTGAGCAGGAAGTCCGGCCAGCCGTCGTGATCGAGATCGAGCACCACCAGGGCCTTGGCGTCGCCGGGCACCAGCAGGCCGCTCTGGGCTGGGGGCACGGCGGCAAAGTGTCCGTGGCCGTCGCCGCGCAGCAACTGGCTTAAGCCCCCGTCGAAGCGGCCCACCACCGGGATCGGCGCATAGGAGTTTTGCACCGCGTAGATGTCCGCGTGGCCGTCGCCGTCAAAGTCCCCGGCGACGAGCCCCTGCAGGGGGGCGACCTGGGCGATGCGCGGGAGGGCCGCGAAGCGGTAGGTGCCGTCGGGCTGGCTGAGGAAGACCCCGCTGTGGAACTGGGTGGCGGTGAAGCACCGGGCCGCCTGGAGGGCCGGTTCGCCGAGGATCTCCGGCAGGCTGGCCCGGGCATAGCTGTCATTGCGGGGGTATTTTTGCAGGATGGAGGGAATGAGCGCGCCCAGGGCCTGGCGGGTGCGCCAGGGATAGAGTTTGCCGTTTTCGTAGTAGGCCTCGATGAGCACCGGCTGGCCCGGCCCAAAGCTGCCGTCATAAAGCAGCGCCGGGGCCTGGACACTGGCGTGGTACTGGGTGTTCAAGCCCACATTGCCCGCCACAAAGTCGGGGCGGCCGTCGCCGTTGAAGTCGGCGCTGGCCAGCGCGGTCCACCAGCCGGTGCCCGCGGCCGCGAAGCCGGCCTTCCGGGTCCAGTCCTCAAAGCCCCGGCCCTGGTCGTTGTGGAAGTACTTCACTTCGCCCCATTCCAGGGCCAGCAACAGGTCCGGCCAGCCGTCCCCGTCGACATCGCTCCAGAGGGCCGAGCTGACCATGCCGACCTCCCGCAGGCCCGGGGCCAGTTGCCCGGTCACGTCCACGAAGCGCCCGCCCCGGTTCTCCAAGAGCGCACTGCGGGGGGAGAGCGGATAGTGGCCCGGCTGGACCCGGCCGCCGATAAAGAGGTCCAGCCGGCCGTCGCGGTTGAAGTCCGCCGCGGCCACCGCGCCCACGCTGATGGGCAGGGACGGCAGAGTATCCGCCGGGGCGGGCTGGAAGCGCCCATGCCCGTCGTTGAGGTAGAGCCGGGGCTGGTACTCCGCAGCGCCGGCGGGCAGCTCGGTGCCGGCCTTGGTGATGAGGATGTCGTTGGCCCCGTCGCCATTGGCATCGAAGAGCAGCACCGGACCGTCCTCCACCGGGCTCGGCTGGGCCAGCCCCGAGGCGTCCGCCGCCTCATAGCGGTTGGCCCCGCTCTGCCACAACAGCCGGGCCGGATCGGCGGTGGTGCCGCCCAGGAGCACGTCGTCGTGGCCCGGGCCCTGCAGCTCGCCCACGGCCAGGCCCGGACCGCGGTCGTTGAAGCGCATCGGCTGCAGGGGGCTCAAGTTGGCCTCCGCCCGGCTGCTCTCGCGCGCGGGCCAGGCGAGGTTGGCGGTCTGGCTAACATCCGCAAACTGGCCCGGCGGCGGGGGCGGCGGCGGGGCCAGGTTCACCGGGCCCGGCGGTTCGGTGATGGTGAAGTGCCGGTCCACCGGCAGATCGCTGAAGCTCTGCGCCTGCCCGCTGGGCCAGGCCACCGTCAGCTTCGTTATCTCCGGATCCTCGCCCAGGCCAAAGTGCACGAGCGGCTCGCTGCTGGACAGGTAGCCCCGCGCCAGCACGAGCTGGCGCACCTGCACTCCGGAGGCGCTCTGCACCCGCACGGTGGCGCCGATCCCGAAACGGTTTGAGCGGGTCCCCCGCAGCGCGATGGTCACCCGGTGGCCGCCCGGGCTGTCGTTGCGCAGCACCGTGAAGCCGCCCTGGTAGTTGGCGTAGACGATGTCCAGGTCCCCGTCCCCGTCCAGGTCCCCCAAGGCCGCCCCGAAACTCACCCCCACCTGGTCCAGCCCCCAGGCCCGGCCGACTTCCTGAAAGCGCAGATCCCCCAGATTCCGGTACGCCAGATCCCGCTCCGCAAACCGCGGACTCGAGCGCATG